>NZ_LYSP01000017.1:0-106936 GCF_001728945.1 Pseudomonas sp. ENNP23 | reverse complement strand
GCTAGTTACGCCGAGCGGCCCATCGTCATGCCCGCCGGTACCAGCGATTTCATCCTCGACATCCAGGTGCGCATGAGCGTCGGGATCAACAGCGGTGCGGCGATCTGGCTGGCCAACGAGGGGTTGAGCAACCTCTACGGGTTGTTCCTCAACTACGACCGCAGCGCCACGGTGGCCCGCCAGGGCGCGCTCTCTATCACCGCATCCCAGGCCGGCCAGCCGTCGCAGTTCTTCAACGTGCTCGATGACCTCGACACCCTGAGCCCGGTGCGCCTGCTGCTGCACATGGACACCGCCAACAGCCGGCTGGACTGCTACGTGCCGGATGCCGTCGGCAACTGGATACTGCGGGGTCGGCTGAGCGGGGTGACCCGCAATGCCGTCAACACCCTGCGAGTCACGCCCATCGGCGCCGCCCCGGCCGGGACATGGGTCGACATCCAGCACGTCTACGTCACGCGCCCGACCGTGGTGCTGATGGGTGACAGCATCTCCGCATCGAGCTGGCAGCAGTACTGCCGTCTGTACCCGGAGCGGCTGAACAACCTGGTGATCAGCCGTGGCGTAGGTGGCGAGAACAGCGGGCAGACCCTGGCGCGGGTGTCCGAGGTGATTGCCACCGGTTGCCGCGTCGTCATCCTGCATGCCAGCAGCAACGACTACGGCGTCGTGGACACCGCCACCCGGACGGCCAACATCCAGAGCACCATCAGCGCCCTGCACGCGGCCGGCATACGGGTGATCCTGCTGAACGCCCTCTACGGCACCGCCACCCATGCCGCCCAGCCCGGTCGCGCTCAGTTCCTGCGCACCTGGTGGGAAACCTATTCCGCCAGCGTGGGGGCTGACGCCCGGGTGGACATCAACCAGCCGCTGATTGATGGCGGCTACTGTGCCGAATGGTTGTCGCCGGATGCCCTGCACCTGACGGAGCTGGGCTATCGCGTGCTGGCCCGCTATGTCGCGTCCCATCAGCGCGAGCGCGAGAACAACGCCCTGGCCGACTCGGTCCAGGCCGCGCGGGATGGCCTCGGGCTGGCGAAATCGACGTTCCTGGCGTACCCGTTCGGCGAGGGCAATGGCGTCGCGTTCAACGACCCGAACGTCGGCGAGGTGATTTCGCTGCCGTACCTCAACCCGGCAGCCCTGGGCGTGCTGACGGTGCTGTGCCACCCCCAGGCCGCCCTCACGGTGTCGGGCGCCGGCGCCGGGCTGGAAACCTACGGCAGCCCCATGTCGCAGCGCCTGACCTCGGGATCGACGGCAACGGGCTGGGCGCTGTTGGAGCTGGTCAGCCTGGCGGATAACCAGATCTGGCCCGCGAACACCTCTGACGGCTGGCTGGCATTCGCCCGGGTTGGCGTGCAGAACCTGTCCAACTCGACGAACCGCTACACCGCCACCGTCACCCTGTTCACCGCCGGCTACGGCGGGGTCTATTGCAGCTACACGGACTCGGTCAACTCGGGGCGCTGGCAGCTCTCCTACAAGGACTCCGCCGGCACTACCGTCACCGTGGACACGGGCGTTGCGCCGTCGGCTGGGGGCGTCGTCATGCTGCGGGCGTCATGCCTGCGCGAGGCATCCGGGCTGTATCGCCTGCAGGTGTCCCTGGGTGGAGTGACCGTGCTCAACACCACCGATTGCCACTACAACACCGTGCGCTCCACAGGCATCGCGGTGGGCAACTCGTTCCGCATCACCAAATCCATCGGCACCACCGCGTGCCAGATGTACGTCAGAAGCTCCGGCCTGCGTGTACGCAGGTCATGATCGAGGACCCACCATGCAACTGACCGAGCAGCAACTGCTGCAGATCCTCTTCTGACCTATAGACAGGCTCTCTCCAGTGACATCCGGTAACCCCATCGCACCTGGGGTACCGGATGACAACAGCCGACAACATGCTGGCGCGCCTGCTAGAGGATGACGAGCTCTACTGCGCCAAGAACCTGAAGATCCGCACGAAGGCCGGGACCATCGTCCCGTTCGTGTGGAACGCTGCCCAGCGGATGCTGCACAGCCGTGTCGAAGAGCAGCTGCAGCACTCCGGCTGGGTGCGCGCCCTGGTGCTGAAGGGGCGGCAGCAGGGCGTCAGCACATACACCGGCGCCCGCTTCTTCAAGCGGACCAGCATGCGCTTCGGCAAGCGCACCATGATCCTGACGCACCTCGACTCGGCGACGAAGAACCTCTTCCGCATGGTGAAGACCTTCTTCGAGCTGAGCGACGACACGCTGCGGCCGATGACGAAGAACAACTCGGGCACCGAGCTGAACTTCGCCAAGCTGCGCAGCGGTTATGCCGTGGCCACTGCTGGCTCGCGTAACGCGGGTCGTTCGGACACCGTCCAGTACCTGCACGGCTCCGAGGTGGCGTTCTGGCCCAACGCGCAGGACATCATGGCCGGCCTGGGCCAGACCGTGCCGCTGCTGCCCGGCAGCGAGATGATCCTGGAATCGACGGCCGACGGCCTGGGCAACCTGTTCCACAAGATGTGGGTGCAGGCCACGGCGGGGAAGGGCGACTTCATCGCGATCTTCATCCCGTGGTTCGTGCAGGAGGAGTACCGCCGGGAGGTGCCGGCCGACTTCGAGATGGATGCCGATGACGAAGAGTACATGGAGACCTTCGGCCTCGACCTGGAGCAGATGGCCTGGCGCCGGGCGAAGATCGATTCGGAGTTCGCCGGCGACCTCGACCGCTTCAACCAGGAGTATCCCGCCACGCCGGACCTGGCATTCACCAAGGTCGGCCACAAGGCACTGATCCAGACGCTGCGCGTGCAGAAGGCGCGCAAGGTCAACCCGAAGCACCTGCAGGCGATCGGCGCCCACGTCGTCGGTGTCGACCCCGCGCGCTTCGGCGACGACGACACGGCCATCATCCACCGGCAGGGGCGCAAGGCCTGGGGCCTGGAGAAGGTCAACGGACTCGACACCATGGCCGTGGTCGGCAAGATCGTCCGCCTCCTCGAGGACGATCGCACCATCCGCATGGTGTTCATCGACATCGGCGGGCTCGGTGCCGGCATCTACGACCGCCTGGTGGAGCTGGGCTACAGCGACCGCGTCACGGCCGTGAACTTCGGTGACAAGGCCATCGACGAGCGCAAGTACTTCAACAAGCGCTCCGAAATGTGGGGCCTGCTGGCCGAGTGGCTGCACGACCTCATTACCCCGTCGATCCCGGACGACGACAGCCTGCACAGCGACCTGACAGCGCCCAGCTACCGCTACAGCTCCAACGGCCAGATCAAGCTGGACCCGAAGGAAAAGATCAAGGAGGACACCGGGAAGTCCCCCGACGCTGGCGATGCACTCGCCCTCACTTTCGCCTTGCCAATCGCAGCCAGTGACATAGAGGTACCCGCGTGGAAGCGGAAGTACCTGGCTTCCCGAGGCCGCAAAACTGCCATGAGTGGATGAGATGACGACCGCTACCGAGCCCCAATCGACCGACCGCAACCAGGCGGCGCGCCAGAACTGGCAGCGTTACGAGTACGGCCGCAACCGTGGCCACCGCGACTACTGCCGGCAGGCGAAGATCAACGAGGGCATGTACCTGGGGGGCGGCCTTCAGTGGGACCAGGCCGACGTGGAGAAGCTGCGCGAGAGCGGGCGGCCGGCGTTCGAGTTCAACCAGATCCTCGGCAAGATCAACACTGCGATCGGCTACCAGATCCACAACCGCATGGACATTGCGTTCCGCCCGCGCGGTGGTGATGCCGACCAGGCCCGCGCCACCACCCTGTCGAAGCTGATCATGCAGGTGGCCGACAACAACAAGCTGCACTGGACCGAGACCCAGGTGTTCGCCGACGGGCTGATCCAGCAGCGCGGCTACTACGACATCCGCGTCACCTACAAGGACAGCCTGCTGGGCGAGATCCAGATCACCGACCTCGACCCGCTGGACGTGGTGCCGGATCCTGACGCGAAATCCTATGACCCCGATGGCTGGTCCGACGTGACCATCGCCAAGTGGCTGACCTACGACGAGATCGAGGAGAACTACGGGACCGAGGCGCGCAGCGAGGTCGAACTGGAGAGGCCCGACGACAGCGACTATGGCGAGGATGCCGATGACGAACAGCGCAACAAGTTCGGCAACGACGACACCGGCTTCGCTGATCGCATGGGGACCACCCAGCTTTCCGATGGCAGCCGGCGGGTGCGCGTCATCGAGCGCCAGTTCTGGAAGATGGTCAAGCGCAAGGTGGCCATCACGCTCACCGGCGACATCCGCCCGATAGACGACCTGAGCGAGGAGCAGATTGCGGCCCTGAAGGGCGTCGTGATCGCCGATCGCCGGATGCGTCGCGTGCGCTGGGTGGTCAGCACCCAGTGCACCACGCTCCATGACGACTGGTCGCCCTACAACCACTTCACCGTGGTGCCGTACTTCCCCTTCTTCCGCCGCGGCAAGACGCGCGGCCTGGTCGACAACGCGATCGGCCCGCAGCAAATGCTCAACAAGTCGCTGAGCCAATTCCTGCACATCATCAACACCACGGCGAACAGCGGCTGGATCAGCTGGGCGGACACCATCGCCAACATGCGCGAGGAGGACATCGAGACCAGGGGCGCAGAAACCGGCCTCAACATGGTCCTCAAGAAGGGAACGCCGACCGACCAGATCCCCCGCAAGATCCAGCCCAACCAGGTTCCAACTGGCGTGGACCGAATGATCGACCGGGCCTCTGGCCTGGTGGACGAGACCACCGGCATCAACGACGCCATGGCAGGCGGGCAGGGGCGCGAAGTCAGCGGCATCGCCATCCAGACCAAGCAGTTTGCTGCCCAGCAGGGCCTGGCCGTGCCGCTGGACAACCTCGGCCGCACCCGCGCGCTGCTTGCCAGCCGGGCGCTGGAGCTGATCCAGGGCTTCTACGACGAGCCGCGCATCGTCCGCATCACCGAGACCGATTCCAACGGCAAGGAGCAGACCCAGCCCCTGTACCTCAACTACCCGGCCAACGACGGCACCGTGCTCAACGACCTGACCCTGGGCGAGTACGACGTGGTCATCACCGAGGTGCCGCTGCAGGTCACCTTCGAGAACAGCCAGTTCCTGCAGCTGATCGAGATGCTCGAAGCGGGAATCCGCATCCCGCCGCAGTTCGTGGTTCGTCACAGCAACCTGGCCGACAAGACCGAGATCCTCGAAGCGATGGAGCAGCAGGGCCAGCCGCCGGTCGACCCGCTCACCGAGGCCAAGGTCAAGCTCACCGAGGCCCAGACCCAGAAGACGGTCAACGAGGCCGTCAACAAGTCCGTCGAGTCGCAGTACAGCGCGATCCAGACCGCCGGGACCATCTCCGTCAACCCGGCCACCTCCGCCCTGGCCGATGCGCTGCTGCGCTCGGCCGGCTACGTCGACCAGGACATGGCGCCGATCGTCCCCAGTTACAACGGCCCCGGCATCGCCGGGGGGCTGCCCACCAACACCAACCCGCTGACTCCGGCCAACCCTGGCGTAGGGCTGAAGGCCGGCATCGAAACCCCGCGCATTGAAGGAGCCGCAGCATGAGTAAAGGCAGCGCGCCGCAGGTCGCCGAGAGCGACAAGTGGCGTATCGAGGACGACCTCCGAACCCTGCTCAGGGCCGAGGAAATCAAGAAGGACAGCAAGCGCATGGCGGCCGTGCGGCGCATGGCCGGCGAAAAACTCACCGAGCTGAAGCAGCTCAGCACACGTTAACCACCCAAGGGGGCACCCATGAAACCGATCAGCATCAAGCACGCCAGCGACGACCTGGCCCTGGCCATCCTCGCGGGCCGTGTCGTCTCCGAGTACGACGAGCCGGACCCCGAGCTGCTGGGCTCCAGCATTGAGGAAGAGGAGGAAGAAGAGGAGGGCGCCGAGGACCGCGGCGACGAGGTCGACCCTGACCTGCCTCCCGAAGAGGACGAAGGCCTGGAGCTGGAAGAGGACGACCAGGGCGACAACGAACAGGACGCAGACCCGGACGGAGACGGCCAGGACGACGAGCTCGACGAGGACGCCCTCGCCAAGATCGCCGGCACCGGCAGGTCCGCCACCGTGCCCCATGCCCGCTTCAACGAGGTGAACGAGAGCCTCAAGGAAGAGCGCAAGCGTCGCCTGGAGCTGGAGGAGGAACTGGCCCGTACCAGGGGGGCCGTACCGGCCAAGAGGGAGGAGGACCCGAAGCCCACGGCCTTCGACTACGACGAAGCGGAGGACCGCTACAACCAGGCGATCCTCGAGGGCGATGCCGATGCGGCCAAGGCGATCCGTCGCGAGATCCGTGCGGCCGAGCGCAAGGAGATTGAAGAGGCCGCGCAGCAGCGTGCTGACGCTCTGTACCAGCAGCGCGCCCAGGAGGCTGCGCAACGACAGCAGCAGGCCGCGCTGCCCGGGGTGCTGAAGGAGTCCTACGAGAAGTTTCCTTTCCTCGACTACGAGGGGAGCGCGCCCAACATGGAGGCGATCGAGGACGTGATCGCGCTGCGGAACCACTACATGGCCAATGGTGAACCCATTGCCCGAGCGCTTGCCCGGGCCGTGGCCAAGGTCGGGCCGCGCTACGCAGAGCCTGTGAGCGACGACAAGACGCCGAAGAAAGGGGTGACGCTGACGACCGAGCAGATTGACCGCAACCTCAAGCGTGAGCGCGCAACTCCGCCGCTGACCCCTGGAGTGGGCGAGCGCGGTGCGTCTGTGGATGTGGCCAACATGTCGGAAGAGGACTTCGCCAAGCTCTCCGCCGAGGACAAAAAACGTGAACGCGGGGACTACATCAGCCGTTGACGACGGCTCGCCAGTTACATAACCAGTGCATCGAGGGCCATCGGACGGCCCCGTGGAGGTGAGGGGCGCCCCGGGCTGGTAGAGCCGGGGCGATTCTCAACAGCGCAGCCGCCTCCTGCTGCTCGCTCGCCGAGACACGGCGTTCTCGCCCGCAGAGCGTTACCTGCATCCGAGTTCCCGGGCACTCCCCCAACAGCCCGTCTTCGCCAGGGTGGCGACACAACCCAGACCCGACGACAGCAATTCGACGATAGGAGACGGCCATGTCCGTAACCAACTTTGCGCGGCTGAACGCCAAGCAGAAGATCGTCTGGTCGCGCGATGTGTGGGAAGCCGCCCGCGACCAGATGTTCATCAAGAAATTCCTGGGTACTGGCGATGGCGCCATGATCCAGCGCATCACCGAGCTGACCCAGACCGAGAAGGGTGAGCGGGTGATCATGCAACTCGTGGCCGACCTGGTCGACGATGGTGTGATCGGCGACGACCAGCGTGAAGGCAACGAAGAAGAGATCCAGAACTTCGAAGTCGAGCTGAGCATCGACCTCATCTCCCACCAGGTGCGCAACAAGGGCAAGCTCGCCGACCAGAAGACGGTCATCAACTTCCGCGAGCAGGCCAAGAGCCGCCTGGCCTACTGGCTCTCGAACCGTATTGACCAGCTGGCTTTCCTGACCCTGTCGGGCATCTCGTATGCTTTCAACACCGACGGCAGCCCGCGGCAGAAATCGCCGTTCCCTCAGTTGAGCTTCGCTGCCGACGTGACTGCCCCCTCGTCCAAGCGCCACCTGATGTGGAACGGCTCCAATCTCGTGCCCAGCAGCACGGCAGCCATCACCAGCGCCTTCACCGCCAGCTACAAGATGATCGTGGACGCCGTTGCCTACGCGAAGGACCACTACATCAAGCCGCTGATGGCCGGCGGCAAGGAGTACTACGTGCTCCTGGTGAAGCCCGGCACCCTGGCGCAGCTGAAGAAGGACGCGGACTACCTGCGCGCAGTCGTGGCGATTGCCACCAAGGAAGGTGCCAATAGCCCCTTCTTCACCGGCGGCACCGTGACCGTGGACGGCGCGATCCTTCACGAGCACCGCATGGTGTACAGCACCACCGGCGCCGCAGCCGGCAGCAAGTGGGGCGCCGACGGCAACGTCAACGGCACCCGCACCCTGCTGTGCGGCGCGCAGGCGCTGGGCATGGCTGACCTGAGCGTGCCGGAGTGGGTCGAGAAGAAGTTCGACTACGACTCCAAGGTCGGCATCTCCGTGGACAAGATGTTCGGGCTGCTGAAACCGAAGTTCTACTCGATCTACGACAAGTCGGTCGAGGACTTCGGCGTGCTCGCCATCGACCACTACCTGGGCTGAGGGCAGAGACTATGAGCATTTCCCGCAACTACAACCGTCAGTGCGTGGCCTTCGCCCTCCAGTCGATCGCTCTCGCGAACTTCGCCGACGGCGCTGTGCAACAAGCGGTTCAGCTGCCGGCCGGCGCCATCGTCACCCGCGCCTTCCTGGTCGTGGACGAGGCGTTCAACGCCGCGACCACTGCGACCGCGAAGGTGGGCGATGCGGCCGACGACGACCGCTACTCCGCCTCCCCGGTGGACCTGAAGACCACGGGCAAGAAGGACCTGGATATCACCGGCTACGAGATGCCGGCCCAGGGCTACCTGACCGTGACCTACGCCAGCACCGGCGCTGCGGCAACCACCGGCAAGGCCCGCCTGTTCGTCGAGTACATCGACACCGGCAAGGCCGAGTGGACCCAGGGCTGACCTGGCAGGGGGCCGGGCAGCCGGCCCCTGTTTCCTTCACCCAACACAGGGGCATCACCATGAGTCAAGACAACGTCCGCTTCCTGCCGCCTCGTGGCCAGGACCTGCTACAGATCAGCCGTACCGATGGCCACTCCATCGTGATCCACGCCGTGGACCCGAGCGATGACAAGGAAGGCACCCTCGTCCCGCTGCGCTTTCGCAAGGACGCACTGGCTGCCGGCTGCAATGTCGTCGGCCTGGACCTCGGCGAGGAAGAAGGTCCGCCCGAGGGGCAGAAGACCGAAGTCGTGGTCAAGGCCATCCAGGCCATCCTTGAGCGCAAGGACGACTCGGAGCTGAACGGCGATGGCCGACCGAGCCTGAACGCGCTGAAGAAAGAGGCCGGCTTCGGCGTGACCCGCGATGAGTTCGAGGCCGCCTGGGTGGTCTTCGAGGAAAGCCTCGACGACGACGCGGACGCCTGATCGTGGCCATGAACACCGTCAGCGACCTGATCAAGGCCTTCCGGGAAGACGAGAAGGACGCCGTTGCTCCGTTCCTGTGGAGTGACGACAAGCTCGTGCGGGCCGTGAACGGGGCGCTGGCGGCGTTCTGCGAGCAGACCAGGATCGTCTACGACGAGATCGAGGCCGACTTCGCCGCGGGCGAGCGTGACCTGCCGCTGTCCGAATCGATCCTCGATATCGTCGAGGCCTCCATCGTCAACCCGCGTGAGCGCGACCTTGAGGTCGTGGCGCCCGGGGTGATCCCGCGCTCCAGCCTGCCGCGCGCCGGGTATCCCCGGTACCTGATCGCGGACGTGGTGAAGGGGCAGATGCGCATCGTGCCGACGCCGGCCGAGGCTGGCAGCCTGGTGCTGTCCGTCGTGCGCAAGCCGCTGCGCGAGGTGAACAAGGGCTCCAACATCCCCGACGTGCCGAGCGACTACCGCCCGCACCTGCTGCACTACATGCGCTTCATCGCCTACATGGACAAGGACGGGGAGCTCTACGACCCGGACAAGGCGATGGCGTCCCGCGCCCTCTTCGACAACGAGTGCCAGAGCGTCTACGAGGCCGGCCTGCGGCGTCGTTCGGCGGCATCTGGGCCCATTCGGTTCAGGTGGTAGCCATGCCTGAGCTGGTTCGCGTCGACGACTGGTCCGAGGGCATGAACAACCTGGCCCAGGTGGACCGCATCCCGCCGAAGCAGGTGCGCGACCTGCTCAACCTCGACCCGGTGGGCGGGGGCGGCCTGCAGCAGCGGGCCGGACAGCGGAAGGTGGCCGACCTCGCAGGTGCCCATGGCGCGGTTCCGTATCGGGATGGGCTGCTGGTGGCTGCCGGTGGCAACCTGCTGCAGTACTCCGCCACCACCAACGAACTTCGGACCATCGGTGCCGCTCCGGCTACCGGTGGTCTCTGCGGCGCAGAGCTGAACGGTGACGCTTTCCTGTGCTCCGCCATCGACATGATCCGTGTGCGCGGGGACCAGGTTGGCCCTTGGGGACTGCCCGAGATCATGCCGCGCGTGGTGTTGAGCAGCGGCAACCTGCCGGCCGGCATCTACCGGGTGGCGGTCACGGCCCTCGATCGCTTCGGCGCTGAATCCGGGGCGGCGCCCCTATTGGTCACGCTGGAGGCGCCTGGCTCCATCGACCTGCTGTGGACTGCACCGGCGGGGGCCACCAGCTGCCGCCTCTACGCCAGCGTCGCCAATGGCGAGACGCTCTACCTGCAGTCGAGCAGCCACACCGATGGCTTCAGCCTGACCAGCGTCACTGACTCCAGCGCCAGGCTGACCACCACCAACCTCGTGCAGCCGCCGGTGGCCACGCATGTCACCGCCTACAAGGGGCGCCTGGTGCTGGTGGTGGGTTCTGCCCTCTGGATCACCGAGCCGTTCGCGCCTCACCTGGTGAATCCCGCCTTCGGCTTCGTCCAGTACGGCGCGGCCATCGACATGGTGGCCGTCAACGACGCCGGCATCTTCATCGCTGCTGGACAGCGCACCTACCTGCTCATGGCGCCCGGTACCGAAGACGCCTCGCAGCGCGACATCTTCGGCTTCGGTGCCGTGCGCGGGAGCGGGGTCACGTTGCCGGGTGGCCAGGCCGCCTGGATGACGCATTACGGCATGGCCATCGCCCAGGTCGACGGCACCGTCAGCCTGCCCCAACAACAGCGCTACGCGCCCAGCCTGGCGGCCTATGCCACGTCCGGCGTCGTGGACAACAACGGCCTGCAGATGCTGGTCACCACCATGAAGGGGCCCGTGGCCCCCAACACCCTCGGCGTCGAGGACTCCTTCGACATGGAGATTGAATGATGCACGTTCGAAACGAAGACGCCGTGACATTCGGCTTTGTCTACCACTTCGAGCTGATGGAGGAGGGCCGCCTGGTAAGCGAGTGGTATGAGCACAACCTGGTGCCGCTCGCTGGCCTGAACTACATGGCCCAGGCCATGTTCGGCGATACCTCGCCGATCGGCACCTTCTACGTCGGCCTCTTCGAGAACAACTACCTCCCGGCCTCCGGCGCGCTGGCTTCGGACCTGCCTGGCGTCATCGGCGAGTTCGTGGGGTACAGCGAGGCCGCCCGCCCACTGTGGAACCGGGTCAACACCAACGGCCTGATCACCAACGCAGCCAGCCGTGCGGTGTTCACCTCCAACCAGAACAAGCGCCTGTACGGCGGCTTCCTGGTGTCCAGCGCGGAGAAGGGCGGCAACACCGGGATGTTGCTGTCGGTGGCGCGATTCAACTCCCCCAAGGACGTGGAGGCCGGCCAGGTGCTGCGCGTCCGCGCGGAACTGTCCCTGATTCCCACGAACGTGGTGTGAGGCCCTCATGTCGACCCCGACCTATACCAGCGAGCAGATCATCGACCTGCTGTTCACCAACTCCACCAAGTACGTGTCGGCGCACACCGGCGACCCCGGCGCGACCGGCGCCAACGAAGTGGCGGCAGGTGTCGATGCGAACTACGCGCGCAAGGCGACCTCCCTGGTCAAGAGCCTGTCCGGGACCATCTACCGCGCCCGCAACAGCGCCGACGTGGTGTTCAACGCGGCGGCGGCCGGTGCGAGCTACTCGGTGACGCACCTCGGCATCTGGGATGCCGCGTCTGGAGGCAACTTCCTGGCGGCCTTGCCGCTGCCGGCGGCGCTGCCGGTGGTGGCCGGCGCCATCAACGCCTTCGCCCTCAACGACATCGTCATCCGCGGAGACTGACATGAGCCTGAAATTCAGCACCGGCCTGCGCCGGGCCATGCTTGCTGTAGCGCCACTGCGCACCGCGCTCAACGGCTGTGAGCTGCGGATCTATTCCGGGCCCGAGCCTGCCAGCGTCGACGCTGCCATCGCCGCGTCCAACCAGTTACTGCTGACGATCAAGACCGACGCCGATGCAGGCCTGACCTGGGAGGCGGATGCGCCGGGTGGCGTCATCACCAAGAACCTGGCCGAAGACTGGCGGGGCACCGTCGCTGCGGCCGGCGCCGCGACCTTCTTCCGCTTTGTGCTGCCGGCGGATACCGATGCCGCCTCTACCTCCGCTGTGCGCATCCAGGGCAGCGTCGCCATTGCCGGCGCGGATCTGAACTTCAGCAGCACGGCCTTGGTGGTGGGCGCCGTTCAGCGCCTTGAGGCCTACGCGATCGCGCTTCCCGAGTTCTAAGGAGCGGCCATGGCCAACCGGCTGAGTAAAGTCCCGGCGGTGCGCAACATCCCCGGGACGCCGGGGGTGCCGGCGATCTCTGCGTATTGCGTAGACGTCCCGGTCTTCTCCGACTTTGGCGCCTATGCGAACAACCTGCAGCTGATGGCCAGCCTGACCCAGATGCTCACCCAGCAGAAGCTGGGGAACACCTACTACGGTGAGGTTGGCATTGATGCGTCAGGACGTCCGCTCTACGGCCCGAAGGTGGTCGGCGTGCCGCCGGAGATCCGCGACATGTTCGTCGGGGCCGGCGGCGCGGGTGGGCCGCTGGTGTGGTACTACGAGAAGCGCTGCTACCCAGCCACGCCTGCTGTTCCTGCGGTGCCGCCCAAGGTGGTGTACGACGCGCTGCCCGGCTGGAACAGTGGTGGCCAGTCCATCGGCGGCCTGCTTGGCGACGGCTACGCCCAGTTCATCATCGGTCCCAACTCCATTGGCGCGGTGGTGGGGTTGAACAGCCGTTCCGACACCGTGAGCCCGGCCGATTGCAGCCATGCGTTCTACGGCCATCAGGGTGCCCTGGACATCTTCGAAGACGGCGTGGTGGTGCAGTCGGTGGCCACGCCACTGTCGGCCCGCCCGGTCCTGCGCGTGGCCAGGTCCAAGGGGATCGTGCAGTACCTGGTGGATGGGGTGGTGGTCCGCACCAGTCCAACCCGGAGCACCGGTTTCGCGCGGCTCGACGTCTCCCTCTACGCGGCCGGCGACTTCGTTGAAGACCCGTTGCTGGCCAACTACAGCTTCGGCACGGCATCCGGGCGGGTTGGCATCACGGCCAGCTTCGACCGGCGCCCCCGGGCGGAAGGGCGTGTGGGCGTCAGCGGCTACGCACTCGGCCGCGTTGGCGATCGGCGGTACAGCTCGGCGTCCGGTCGTGTCGGTATCCAGAGCAGCGCGGTCGGCCACACGCTGAACCACTCCAGCGCCGCCGTCGACATCGGCATCGAGGGCCAGGCGACGCCCGCCGCCAATGGCGGTGTCGGGACATTCCGTGGCGGCTACCTGGGCATCGGCGGCGACCGCGCTTACGCGCAGGGCGTCGGCGTCTACCGGGGCGGCTACCAGGGCGATGGGCGCGCCGGGTTCCCCGAGATCTCCTTCTCCTACGGCGTGGGGTACGGACCGAAGCCGCTCGGTACCGGTCGAGTCATCAGCGGCGGCGTCGGTCGCGGGTCCGGTGTGGCAGCCGCCGCCCAGGGCGTAGGCGGGGAACATGGCTACGCCCTGGGCGTGGGCGTCTACCGAGGCGGCTATATCGGCATCGGCTACGCGCCCTGGCTAGACAGCAGCTCGGCCCAGTTCGTCGAGCCGGTCCTGGTGCGAGACACGTTCTCGCTCGGCGCCGACCTGCAGGCCAGCTTCATCTCGACCGTGACCGTCGGCGACGGCGTGCTGCTGGAGGTGGAGATCACCGAGGGCCTGGAGTGGTTCGAGACCATCTTCGCCGGCAGCCTGATGGCAGAGCAGGGCGATGTCGACCTGGCCTTCGCTGACCAAGTGCTGGTGAGCACCCAGTCCAACATCCCGCAGCTGGAGGGCATCCAGTACGCCTCCAACATCCTCACCGGCGCCATCACGCGCTACAGCAACTTCGACTTCCTGGCGATCGGGCGCACGCCCTACGGCTCGTTCGGTGTGCGGGAGGACGGGATCTACCGGATCGCGCCGGGCGATGACGACGGCGACACCGTCGACATGCAGGTGGACTTCGGTGCCACCGACTACGGGACCAACCAGCTCAAGCGAGTGGATGCCGTGTACTTCGGGCTCTGCACGGACGGCCAGGTGCTGGCCGTGCTGCGCGCTGACGACGGCGCCGAGCATACCTACAAGGTCGTCTCCCGCGAGCCTACCCTGCGCGCCACCACGGCCAAGGGGGTCACCGGGCGATCCTGGCGCCTGAAGCTGAAGATCTACGCGGCCAGCCAGGCGGAACTGGCCACCGTCGAAACATCGGTCGCAGCGTCCAGCCGGAGGCTCTCCTGATGGCCATCGTCAACGCCAAGTCGCTGTGCGTGTCGGGGACCTACCTGCTGGACCGTGCGAAGCGCCTGGCCTTGCGCCTGGTCCGGTTCAACCGGCAGTCGAACTCCGAGATCATCGACGGCTACCTGATCCGCGCCACGCGCAATGGGGCCTCCGCCACGGCAGTGATCATCGACCCGCCGGGGCAACTGCTGGTCTTCGATGCGCGGCTGGACGACCGAGGGAATGCCTACCCGACCGGCCCCCGCGACCAGTTCGACAGCCGCATCGGATTGGCATCCGCCCCGCTGGGCTACGAGGACGTGGAGCCGAAGACTGTGGTCCCCAAGTTCGTCGCCCTGGGTTTCGACCCAACACAGCAGGGGCCGCTCGCGCCCTGGCAGCAGGCCTTCCTGTGGAGGTCCTACAGCACCGTGCACCGCGACGTCATCCGGGCGCACGCCCTGCGGGTCTACCCGGCGCCGGGCAGCAGCTATCCCTACGACTCCGCCGACCAGGTGCCTGCTGGGTCTCTGGTGTACAGCGGTGTCCAGGCCTACCCCAGATCCGAGGCACTTCCCGGCTACTGGCTGGCAGAGTCGATCATCGAGCAGTACGCCCCCGGCTACCAACTGCTCGCCAGGACCAACCTGGGCTACATGTCCTTCGAGTACCAGGGGATGCAGGGTGCATCGGCATCCACCGGGCCGTGGACCCTGCTGGTCCTGCCCGTGGTGACGAACGTTGACCCGGACGCCGCGCACAGCTGGGGCAACAGCGCGCTGCTGTTCCTGCTGCTGAACTACCAGGGCGCGGCCGCCGGAGAGCTGCCAGCGACTGTCGCTTGGAGCAAGCTCTGGTCACCGGATGAGCACAGCGTGGACTTCTTCCACAATGGCCCCTGGCTGGCCAGGCCCCGGCGCTCCATCAGCTCGCCCTTCGAGGCGCCGCAGAATGCCTGGTCTGCATTCTGGGATGCCTGGGAGGCGGGCGGGCGCGTTGTGCCGGCCGGCGGCAGCCGACCCAACTGGACCGATGCCCTCGGCGTTGCCTGGTTCAATGGGCGCTTCGTGGTGAACGCCAGGCTCTGCGCGCTCAACGCGACCCTCTCCGACCCAGGCGCAGGCTGGGATTTCGAGTACGTCGACGCCGGGGGCGCTGCCACCGTGCGTTTCGAGGTTGGCCTCGACGGTGACTTCCTGGTGGCCGAGCTGACGCACGAAGTGTGGGACAGCGCCGATCCAACCAGCCCGGGCAGGCGCAGGCCCTACGACGTCTGGGTGGCTGGGCATCTGGATGAAGCCCGGGTCCATGCGGTCAACCCGGTGGCCACCATTCCCCTCCCGGGGGCGCTGGTCGAGGTGACCTGGCGGATGGAGGGCAACCGTGCCGGCATCTTCAGCCTGGGTGAGGGCCCCTTCATGCCCGCCGACCTGGCGTCCGGAAGACTGGAGTTCTCGGTCACCCTGCTGGACGCCGCTGGCCAGGAACTCCCGGCGGTGGTGTACCAGGTCCGTTTCGAGGAGCTGGGCGCTGGCATTCAAGGGCCGACGATCCCGGTCTTTTCCTCCGGTACCAGTCCCGTGCTGATGCCGCCGACGGGCAGCTACAAGCTGTGGCCCTTGGCTCCGATGTTCGTGCCGATCAGCAAGTACGAGGTTGCCTTCGTCTGCTATGAGGCCTGGCAGGACTTCGGTACCGGCGTAGCCAGCCCTGTGCACCTGGCAGTGTTCGATCTGCGCACCGGGCGCGCCGGCCTGCGCTCGGCAATCGGGTTCAGCCATCAGCCAGCAGTGCAACACCAGTTCCCGGTGCACATCAGCTGCATGCAGCGGACCGTGTTCGATGCCGCCGGCAACACCGTCCTCGAGGCCGTGCTCTTCGCCACCGTCGAGACGGAAAACGCTGTGCGCATCAGCAGGGACAGCGGCAGGACCTGGAGCGACTACCTCACCTTCCCCCGGCCGCGCGCCGGAGCCTACTACCTCGGTAGCCCCCTGCTGGCCTCGACCAGGGGCGGCGCCGCCATTCTGGAGGACTGACCCCATGGCTTCCGTAGAAGATGCCGTCACCCGCCTGCAGGGTACCGTCGAGAGCACCTTGCGGTCGGCGCGGGAAACCGCGTCCCGCATCACCGGCTCCGTGGTACCTGACCTGCTGGCACATGCGTTCGACTTTCAGGTCGACAAGCCGAACCTGGCGCCGCCGCCGACCATGAGCGACCTGTTCCCGGGCGTCGATCAGACGAACTCCGAGCTGATCCGGCTCGATGCCGAAACCGAGAAGTGGCTGGGCAAGTACTTCCCGGAGCTGACCGCCTGCCTGCGCGACAAGCCGGAGCAGTGGCTGTGCAAGATCATCAGCGGCAGCGACCCGTTCGGCGACAGCGGCGCGGTGATCGACGCCCTGTGGCATGAGGCCCGCGATCGTGCCTACCGTGCGGCCAGCACCGAGACGCAAGGGGTCCTGGCGGCGTTCTCCGAGCGCGGCTTCACGCTACCGCCGGGGGTCGCCGTTCGTCTGGTGAGCGAAGCGGAGCAGCGCGCCGGCCAGGCGATCGCCGACGTCAACCGTACCGAGACGGCACGAATGGCCGAGCTGAAGCTGGACCTGCTGAAGTTCGCCGAGGAGCAGGCCATCAAGCTCAAGTTGGGCGTCATGGACACGCTCCGCGCCTTCTACGTCTCCTGGCTGTCGATTCCTGACAAGGACATCGAGCGCGCCCGCATCCGCGCCCAGGCGCAGGCTGCCCTCTACCAGGCCCTGAGCAGCTACTACAACGTCGAATTGGGTTTCGAGCAGCTGCGCCTGCGCGCGGCCGAGACCGGCATCGACGCGGCCATGGGCATCGACCGCAACAAGATCGCCGCCTTTTCCAGCAACCGCCCGGCTGAGGCCCTGGCACAGGCTGTGCGCGGATTCACCGATGTGGCCAGCTCCGCATCCAACGCGGGTTCGGCGCTGGTCGCCGAGATCACCACGGGGTAAGCCATGATCTATCCCATGTTCGCGATGTACGGCATCGGGGTGGATGCCCCGGGCCACCTCGTGCTGACCCGCTCGCCTGGTTCGCCGGACGTGCAGCGGCGCTATCCGGCGGTGCTCGCGCCCAGGATGCTCAGCATGATCGGACGGCAGGACCTTTTCGTGACCGGTGACCCACAGACGGCTGACCCGATCGGGACCTACCTGGCGGATATCGACACCAACCCGCCCGACCAGGGCGATATCCTGCAGTTCGGTGTCACCTGGACCAATGGCCCATGCCTGGTGATGCCCCTCGAGGATGGCCGGTTCGTCATCGCCTCCAGTGTCTACGTGTATGTTTCCGAGCCGGACGCCGAGGAGGGCGGCCCGAGCATCCAGCTCGCAGGGCTGGCAGTGAACGGCAACCACTACCCCGTCGCGATCTCCAGGGCCGGCACCACCATCCGCATCCTCTACGTGACGCGCGGAAACACCAACCAGCACGCCTACGTGCTGAGCTTCGACCTGGCGGCTCCGCCGTTCGGCACCGTGATCGACCTGCAGCAGGGGCCGCAGTACGCCGGCAGCGTCACCTGGCCCTATGTCGAGCAGGATCACTACAACTGGTACACCGGGCTGATCCCGCATGTGATGGGCGCATTCGACTACTGCGTCTTCCGCAATGCCGACCGCAGCAACGACGGCACCGCCAACCTGTTCGTGGGCGTTGCCATCGGCGCGCCATTCGCCGACGGCGGCCAGATGATGATGTCCGGCTACCAGGTCACCAAGGGGCAGATCGGCGAGGCGAGCTTCGACACCTTCACTTCGGGCGGTACCCTGACCGGTACCACGCTCACCAGCCAGACCTACACCTCGGCCCCCGTGTGCACCACCACGGACATGATCAATGCGTCGGGGGTGGCCGCGAATCCGGATGACTACTTCTTCGACTCGACGATGAGCACGCTGCTGCTTTCCTTCGAGACCCCGCCGGTACCGGTTTTCTGGACGAACATGAGGCGCGCCGTCGAAGTCGTGTAGGGCTTGCCCATTCCGTCCGGTGACATAGCGTCGGGTGCATCCACCCCAGGGAGCACCCCACATGGCTATTCAGAATCCGTACAAACCCGGCTCGATCGCTGGCGATACGCCGCTCGCTACCCAGAAGTCTAAAGGCATTTCGCCTTTGCCCGGCATCATGCCCATCGGGGCGCCGTCTGCACCTTTCAAACTCCCGGACCCGATGCGTATGGACGGGGGCTTGCTCTCGCGTGACTCTCAGGCACAGACCAAGCCTTCGCCGTTGCGCATTGATGGTGGCATCCAAGGCTATCAGCCGCCGCCTCCGGAACAGCGATACGGTATCGGCGATAGTCCGGTGTCTGGCAACCCCGCGCGAGCCAAGGCCATGCAGGCTCAATACGAACAACCCGTTATGAAGGGGATTCCCCAGGGGGGTATTGGCGGTGCGCCAGTTCAACAAGAGCAGCCGAAAGATAGGAGCCTGCTGAGAGGTGTCGCAGAGGGCGTCAGCGACTACGCAACCGGCCTGGTGAACACCAACGTCGGGGCGCTTTATGGCTTAGTGGCAGCCCCCTTGGACTGGACGCGAAACGCCATCACCTCGATTGCGGGCGGTGATCCTAACTCCCTGCCAGGGGGCTCTACATGGCATCGTGATACCGCTTTTCGTCAGTTCGACACTGGCGTTGAGCAGCTCAGCAGAACAGGCCGGGCTGCTGGCGATGTCGCGCTGACGACCTTGGGTGCCACCCGCCGTGATGGCTCCGACCCCTCGACTCCCCATCCTAAAGGTATTGGAGGGTCGTCACCGACATCGGTCGCCCAGAAGCCGGTGCAGCCTCCCTCTGAGGAGGGAATTTCTCTGCCCGCAGCAGAGCCCGTGAAGGCTGCGCCCAATGGAATCGGCGGCTTCGGCGAAACCGGCATTGCTGGCGTCGTCGGCCGGCGCGGCGCCAACGGTGTCATGGAGTTCTCCAACGACCCCAACGACGTGGCAGGTGCCAAGGGCAAGGCCGGGGGCGGCATCGGCGATGGCATCGGTACGCTCAGCATCATGAGCGGTGGCGCCGAGGGCATGCAGCGCAACCTGGCCGCGGCGGAGATCATTCGGCAGACCCGTCGTGACAACGCCGGCGGTGGACTCTCCATCGTCGGTGACTCCACCCGTGGCCGTGGCCTTGACCAGCAGCAGGCCGAGCGCGTTGCCAGTGCCAACTGGGATCGCCAGCAGCAAGCGAAGCTGGAGGCCCGGCAGGCAGGCGGTATCGCTGGGGGGCTGGACCAGTTCTTCAACAACCAGCTGCAGCGGCAAGCCACTGAGCAACAGATTGCGGCGCGCGGGCTGGAGTTGCAGAAGCAGGAGCGGCTCAACGGGCTGCTTGCAGGGTTGGACGATCCGAACAGATCGCCAGAAGAGCGGGCTCTGCTGCGGGAGACCTACTTGCAGATGACCACCCCGCTCAAGGATCAGCGCATGGTCAGCATCGGCGAGACAGTCGATCCGGCCACCGGCCAGGCGATCAAGAGTCCGATGCTGGTGGACCTGATCAAGGGCACCAGTACCCGTATCGATGGTGGCCAGCAGGCCCAGGCTATGACGCCTGAACAGCTAGCTTCTTTCGATGAGAGCAGCATCGAAGCTGCAAGGGCTGTGGCGAAAGATCCCGCGAAAATTAGAAAGATCAACGAACAGAGAGCCGCTCTCAGGCTGCCTCCCGTCCCGGAGGTTACCAATGGCTGACGATTACGATGCGCTTGCTGACATTCAGAGCAGGATGGCGCGCAAGCAAGCCACGCTCAGCGGCGAGTTCGGCAAGGGGATTGCCTCCGGCGTTGACGCACTCCAGGGCTCGCTGTACGGCCTGGCGGGTGTGGTTGGCGATGTAGTGGCCGAGCCCGGGCTGCGTGACTGGGGGATCGCAGGCTACCTGCGCAATCAGGATGAAGCACAGCAGAACCCCGCCCTCGTCCAGCGAGTCGAGGACGTGGGCAGCCTGAAGGATGCCGGACTCTACGCGGCACAAGGGCTGGGCCAACTGGTGCCGTTCGCCGCCAGCTCGATCGCGGGCGGCGGCATCGGCGGGGCGGCGGCACGGGTGGCGGGCCGATCGGCTGCTGAGGGGATCGTCAAAGGGGGGATCGCCCAGGGGCTGGAGCGTGCGGCAGCAGAGCGCGCAGGCCAGGTTGCTGCGCGCGAGATGACCGAGCGAGGCATCCAGGCCGGGCTGGCGGGCACGTCCATTGGGACGGAGCAGGGCATCATCTACGGCGACATCTACGAGAAGACCGGGCAATACGCCCCAGGCACCGCCCTCGCCTATGGAGCCGCCGCGGGCGCACTGGATGTGGTCCCGGAACTGGGCCTGCTCTCCAAGGCGATGCGGCCCAGCAAAGGGCTCCTGCGTGCCGCAGGGCAGCAGGCCGCAACCGAGGCCGCAACGGAGGCAGGGCAGACGGCTGTCGAGCGCCTGGCAGTGCAGCGCGTCGACCCCAGCCAGGAGGCGTTCAACGCGGAAGGCCGGAGCGAGCTGTTGAACGCGGCCATTCTGGGCGGTATAGGCGGCGGCATTCTCGGCGGTGGCGTCGATGCTGCGGGGCGCATTGCCCAGCGTGCCCTGCAGGCACCTGCCTCGCCGGCAGCCCAGCCGCCCACTCCGGAACCGGCGGGCCCGATCAGCCGCTCCGCTGCGCTCCTTCCTGGGCCAGCACCGCTGGCGGCCTTGCCCGCGCCTGACCCGGTGCTCTACGGAGACTCCAGCGGCACCATTCGCGACACCGGCCCGGTACGTGACGTGGACAGGGAACAGCGCCCGGTGCCGGGTCGTGAGCAGGCCCAGCCTCGTTCGCCCTTCGGCGGTGGCGGGATCGATCAGCCTGTGCCGCGCGGCGTGGTGCCGTTGTCCGGTGAGCTGATCCAGGCGCCGCCGCCGGCCGTCCGGGAAACCCCGCCCATGGCGGTGCGGACCTTCGACGCCAGCCCGATCTACCCCGGCCTGCCGGATCTGCGCCCGGAGGCGGTGGTGGTGGACCCCAGTGGTCAGGCGTCGTTCGCCCGGGTGCCCACCCCAAGGCCAGTGGAGGACCAGGGGCCGAGCTTTGGCGCGGGCATGGACAGGCAGGCGCAGCCGGCACAGCGGCCGGTGTTCAGCGAAGTGCTGCAGCAGGCGCGCCAGGCACAGGGTGCGCTGGACGCCAAGGCCCTGGCAGAGCGGACGGGCGCAAGCCGGGCGATGGCGACTCGGGCGCTCGCTGGCGCAAAGGTAGAGCAACAGGTCACCGCAACCGCCTACAAGAGCGTGCCCGGCGCCAACAAGGCGCTGAGGAGTCTGCCGCTGCCCGACGAGTTCGAGGTGGTGAAAACCGGTAGCCGGCAGTGGGCGGTGCAGCGGCGCCCCGTACAGGAGCGTGCATATGTTGATAGTGGGACAGGGCCTGTTGATGAGCGAGCAGCAGGCGATCAGGGTGCTGCGCCGTTCCAGCCGACTGACCCGGCAGGAGTACCGAATGCTGAAGCAACGCCGCAAGCTCCCGCAGTCCAGCCAGTGGAAAGCGGAGCTGGTGTTCCTCCTGCAGCTGCGGGGGCCGACGGACAGCGTGCACTGAATGAAGTGCCGGAGGCTGCAGCCTCGGCGCAGCAAGGCGACGCCAGCGTAGCGGGTGAATATCAGCATGGCCGGCACGGGGCCGTCCGCGCCACCGTTACGCCTACTGCCAAGGGTTTCCAGGTCGAATGGGGCCCTGACGATGTGCAGCAGTTCAAGGGCAAGGCGGCAGGCGAAAAGGTCAGGGCAGCGCTGGAGCGCGAAGGTTTCAATCGCGTAGAACAGCAGGGGGCCAACACCAATTATTCCCGTGGCGCCTATCGCATGGCGGCTCCGAGGGTCAGAAAGGTTCGTGCCGAAACACTGGCCAGGTCGATTGGTGGGATGGTTGCCGGCTGGAAAAATGCTCCTCAGGTCAATGTCGTCCAGTCAATTGATGACCTTCCGCCGCGGCTCCGCCAGCAGGTGAAGCGCGATGGTGCTCTTGATGCCGAAGGACTCTACGATCCAAAGGGCGTCTACCTCATCGCCGACAACCTCACCAGCCTGCAGCATGCTGCATTTGTTCTCCAGCACGAAGTAATCGGCCATGCCGGCCTGCAGGGAGCCTTCGGCAAGCGGCTGAGTCCGCTGTTGCTCAGCATCTACAAGGAGCATCCAGCTCTGCGTTCGTCGGCTGATCGCCTGCGCGATCGGTTCGGCTACGACAAGGCGTTGGCTATGGAGGAGGTCCTGGCCGACCTCGCCGCTGCTGGCCGCCTGACTGAGCAGCGCTTCTGGCCGAGGCTGGTTGCTGCTGTCCGCAATGCGCTGCGCGACATCGGGTTCAAGGTGCGTTGGACCGACCAGGACATCGCGGCCCTGCTGGGCACTGCGCGGCGCTTCATCGAGAAGGGCGGGGACAAGGGCACCGGCGCGCTGGTACAGACCTACTCCCGGGAGCCTGGAACGGGGCTCCCCGCTACGCTGGAGAAGGAAATCGACGAAGTCTTCAGGGGCAAGACACTCACCAAGCCCCTGTCCCTCGGCGGAACGCCTGACGTGCTGAAGGCACTGGGGGCTGCCGATGCACCGATCAACATCACCGAAGACACGCTGTGGAAGGCCGTGGACAAGCACAGCCTGACGCCCAGGGATGTGAAGGCCGCCCTGGCTGCACTCGGCGAGCCGGTGATGGTGTTCGATTCCGCTACTGCGCCGGACGGCCTGGTGGCGCTGGTGGAGACGGCGAGCCGTGGGCGCTCGGTGGTGGTGGCGGTGCACATGAACCGCGCGGAAAGGGTCACCGTGAACCGGATCGCCAGCATCCACGCCAAGGACAGCACAGGCTTCATCAGGCAGTGGATGGAGACCGGCTTGCTGCGATACGTGGACAATAAAAAAGCCGATGCTTGGTCCAAGGCTAGAGGGCTCCAATTGCCCAAAGCGGGACCAAAACATCGGCTCGGCAAAAAGGTACTGCGTCCGGAGGACATTGGCAAGGAGGCGGGTGACG
Source organism: Pseudomonas sp. ENNP23 (assembly GCF_001728945.1). Taxonomy (NCBI): domain Bacteria; kingdom Pseudomonadati; phylum Pseudomonadota; class Gammaproteobacteria; order Pseudomonadales; family Pseudomonadaceae; genus Pseudomonas; species Pseudomonas sp. ENNP23. The sequence goes on along the minus strand of NZ_LYSP01000017.1, from coordinate 83,688 downwards.
TGCGGTATAGCCGCGCAAGCCAACGGGCGGCCGACTTCTTCGACCAGGTGACCAACCGTGGTGAGGTGCGTTTCCCGGAGCACGCCACCTCGGCCCAGCGGGATGCGCTCGGCAAGATCGGCGCCTTCATCCGACAGGAACCGCTGGCCAAGACCGCGCGAGCGCTGTCCGAGCGCTGGAAGGAGAAAGTCATCCAGGGCGTGTTCGACCAGTTCGCGCCGATCGCCAAGCTGGACCAGGCCGCCTACATGCAGGCTCGCCTGTCCAAAGGCACGGACGGAGCGCTGGAGGCCACCTTCTTCCATGGCCGGCCAACGATCACCGACGGGGCGCTGGACGTAGAGGCGGACGGCCAGGGCTTGCGTGGGGTGTTGGCGGAGCTGAAGGGAGAGCACGATCTCTTCTTCGCCTGGATCGCCGGCAACCGCGCCGAGAAGCTGGCCCAGGAGGGGCGCGAGAACCTCTTCACCCCGGATGACATCGCAGCGCTGCGCTCGCTCAACCAGGGCACCATGGACGATGGCCGCAGCCGCGCGGTGGTCTACCGCGACGTGCTCAAGCATTTCAACGCCTACCAGAAGGCGGTGATGGACGTGGCCGAGCAGGCCGGCCTGATCGACGGCAGCAGCCGTAAGCTCTGGGAAAGCGAGTTCTACGTCCCGTTCTATCGGGTGATGGAGGAGGGGGATGGTACCGCCGGCCCTGGCCAGATCGGCGGGCTGACCGGGCAGAAGGCCTTCAAGAAGCTCAAGGGCGGCAAGGAGCCGTTGGGCGACCTGATGGCCAACACCCTGGCCAACTGGTCGCACCTGCTCTCGGCATCCATGAAGAACATGGCGGCGAACAAGGCGCTGCAGGCTGCCGAGCAGATGAACATCGCCACCCGCGTGCGCGAGGCGGAGAAGGGCAGCCTTCGGGTAATGGTCAACGGCAAGGAGCGGCACTACCTGGTGGACGATCCCCTGGTGCTGGACGCACTGACGATGCTGAATCACCAGGACTGGAACAACCCGGCCATGAAGGCTATGCGTTCCTTCAAGCATGCGCTGACCGTGGGGGTCACCAGCAGCCCCGCGTTCCGCGCCCGCAACCTGCTACGTGACAGCATCTCCTCGATCGCCGCCAACGACCTGGGCTACAACCCGCTGAAGAACATGGCCGCGGGCTGGAAGGGAACCGGCAAGGACAGCCCCACGCTGCACCGGCTGCTGGCCGGCGGCGGCGCTGTGCGGTTTGGCTCGTTGAACGATGGCGACCAGGCCACCTACGCGAAGCGCCTGATCAGTCGGGGTGTCGACTCCAGCCAGATCCTCAACACCCCCGCCAAGGCTGCCAAGGCGCTGCGCAGTGCCTGGGACAAGTACCAGGAGATCGGCGACCGACTGGAGACGGTCAACCGTGCGGCCCTCTACGAGAAGCTGCGCGCCGAGGGCAAAAGCCACCTGGAGGCCAGCTACGCCGCCCGTGACCTGATGGATTTCACCTCGGCGGGCAAGTGGGCCAGCGTGCGCTTCCTGACGCAGATCGTGCCGTTCATGAACGCCCGCCTGCAGGGGATGTACAAGCTGGGGCGCGGTGCCTCGGCAGATCCGCGCCGCTTCCTGGCAGTCGCCGGCGCGGTGGCCATGGCCTCGACCCTGCTGTTCCTGCTCAACAAGGACGACGAGGAGTTCAAGCAGCTGCCGGACTGGGTCCGCGACACCTACTGGTGGGTACGTATCCCGGGTACCGAGAAGGCGCTGTACCTGCCCAAGCCCTTCGAGGTCGGGGTCATGGGGTCGGTGGCCGAGCGGTTGACGGAGCTGGCACTCTCCGGGGACGACTACCAGGCCGGCGACTTCGCCAGCACGGCTGGCTCGCTGTTGTGGAACCAGCTTTCCATGAGCCCGGTACCGCAGGCCTTCAAGCCCCTGATGGAAGCCGCTTTTAACTACGATAGCTTCCGCGACCGCCCGATCGATAGCATGGGCCAGGAGCGGCTGCCGGCGGAGGAGCGCTACACCGCCAGGACCAGCGCGTCGGCCGTGGCCGCCGGGCAGTTGACCGGGATCTCGCCGCAGCGGATTGAGCACCTGGTGCGCGGCTACTTTGGGTGGCTCGGCACCCAGGCGCTGAACACCGCCGACTACCTGACTCGCGGCATCACTGATCTCCCGTCGAATCCGAAGAGCGACCTGACCAACCCGGACAACTGGACGCTGTTCGGGGACTTCGTGAAGGCAGCCGACCCGGGCAGTGGCAGCAAGTACCTGACCCGCTTCTACGAGATGCAGCATCAGATCGACCAGCTCTACGCCTCGGCCGGCGAGGCACGGAAGGTGGGGGATCTGGAGCGTCTGCAGCAGCTGGCTGGTAATGAGATGCTGAAGCTGCGGCCGGTCTACCAGGCCGCCAACCGGCAGATCACCGCCATCAACCAGCGCATCAAGGCCGTGACGAATGATCGGTCACTGGGCGCGGCGGAGAAGGCGGAACTGCTGAAGCAGCTGAACGCGACCCGGAACCGGGCTGCGCAACTGGCGGACGAGCGGGGGCGGGCAGCGGGCTGAAAAAGGGGGTTGCCCAGGCACGCCAGTGACATAGCGTCGAGCGGGCTTGGGCAACCAGGTCGGCCTCTCTGCAGGCCGCAGCAGGCTAGGTTCGCTACCGAAAAGGGATGGTCTACTCCCGCCTACGCCCCTGCCTGCTGACCCTTCTTCTAGGCGGAGGGAGAAACCGATGAACAACGTCATTCCGTTTCATTACCAAGGGCAGGCTATCCGTTTCAACCGCGATGGATGGATCAATGCCACAGCGGCGGCGGCCGTATTTGGCCAGGAACCGCGAGATTGGCTGCGGCTTCATGAAACTGAATGCTACATGCGCGCCCTTGCCAAGCACCTTGGCATCCCGTTTGAGCCCAAGATGGTCGAGCGTAAGCAGAGCAAGAAAGTCCAGGGTGGCAAATCCGGTTTCCGCCCCGAATTGAGCAACTGCGCGGGTTTGGTCGTGACTCGCAGGGGCGCAGCAGCCAATGGCGGCGGTACCTGGCTTCACCCGAAACTGGCCGTTGCGTTCGCTCGCTGGCTGAATGTGGACTTCGCGGTCTGGTGCGACCTTCACATTGATGCACTGCTGCGTGGTGAGGCCGAGCCGCTGCAGGAGTTCGAGCGAGCCAGCGCTGTCTTTGCAGAGCGCAAAGCTCTTGCAAGCCTTCACGGCAAGGGGTTGGCAGCCTGGCGGGTCGAGAAATCCCCACTGAAGCGGGAAGTGGAGTACTGGCGGGAGCAGATGCAGCTCGTGCTCGGCCTGGATGAACCTACTTCGCGTACTTTGGGCCTACCTGGTTGACAGCAATACGGATCGCATCGGCGACGCTGTAGCCTTTCGCTATTAGCGAGTTGCGAACCTGAATGACTTCAGCGATCGCTGCCTGGTTGGCGTAGGGTTTGGTGTGATCCAAGAAAGGGAAATTGCGGTATGCAATGCCAAGCTGAATAGCAACGTCGACATCATATTCATCGTCCTGCTGTGGGGAGCCGTATGTGGTGCCAGAAGACACAGGAGGACGATCGCGCTCAGCCAATGAGGCTTCCCGTTTACTTATTAAATGATCCATCCAGGCGGATTCTCGCAGATTAAATAAAACCCCGTTCATTAACACGGCGACAACAGAAGCGGTGATGCATAGCGCCCAGCGTCCACTTGAGAGAGGTCTACAGGCAACTCGGGTTCCGGCCTTACTATCCCAGGGGGTGAGACCATTTTTTTTAAGTAAAAAATAACTGATTGGGTAAGTGATTATTCCGGCAAAAGGTATGCAGGCGCCTTGGCCAATCAGGTTCGCCAACAAGCTCCTCTCAAGTGCCTCATTTGCACCGGGCTTGTTGCCGTGCTCGTCTGTGATGTAGATGCCGAAAATGAATTTTCCAGGGGTCGTGGAGGCTTTGCGTACACAGAACGCTTCGATGATGATCGTGCCTACTGCCCCGATAACAAACCACTTCAATGGGGAGTCGCCAAGATAATCATTGATATTTTGGCCGAATAAGTGGTTTATGAAAGAGATAAATAATATCGATGCCGAAGTGAAGATCAATGTATCAACGAAACGCGCAAAGAAGCGACGCCACGGGTGCGCAGGGTGACTGTCTTGCTTGCCGTGATTTTGTACAGGAGGCTCCGGCGAGTGATTGTCGGCAGCACTCTTTTCTTTGGGGTCGCCATCAAGATTATCGCGCTGTTTTTTTAACCATGCGTCATACTCCGCCCTTGCCTTCGGATCGGAGAGCACCTCAAAAGCGCGGGTGATGATTTTAAAGTACCGCTCGGCCTTTACTCTATTGCTTGGGTGTTTGTCAGGGTGCCATTTTTGCGCAAGGGCTTTGTAGGCAGCCTTTACGACTTCCTGGCTTGCGTTTTCAGTGATGTGTAGGTTGTCGTAATGGGTTCGAAGCTTTACGTCCATGTGTTCTTGCTCTAATTGTTCCTTGAGGCGTTGGTGTACTTCGGACCAACTTGGTTAACAGCAGCCCTTATTGCCTCCGCCGCGCCGTAGCCTTGCGCCATCAGTGCGTTGCGGACCTGCAACACCTCGTCAATCGCTGCCTGGTTCGCATCGGGCCGCTCGTAATCGAGGAAGGGATAACGGGCGTAAGCCTCCCGCAGTACAGCTGCCAGCGCGGCGCCATCTCCATTCGCTGTAGCGGCCTTGCCAGCGTACTTGGGCCCCACCTGCCGGACTGCCTCACGTATCGCATCGGCGCCGCTGTAGCCCTTGGCTATGAGTGCGTCACGCACCTTGACCACCTCGTCGATAGCCGGGCGGTAGGCATACGGCCTGGTGTGGTCGAGGAAGGGAAAATCCCGGTAGGCCTGGGCGAGCACGGCTTCCATGGTGCTGTCCTGCTGCGGCTTCTGGGAGGGTAGGTACCCGGTACTGAAGACGTGCTCCACGCAGGCATCGAAGGTCTCGACGACGTTGGGGCATTTGTCGGCGACAGCCTTTCGCTTCAGGTATTCGGCTTTGTTGATCCCGTACTTTGCAGCGCTGGCAGAGTCGACGTACTCGTCTTCTACTGGGTCGCCACGGTTGAGACCGAAGTACTCCAGTTCGTTGAAGTCAAGGATCCGCATCTGCTCCGAAGGAACTTGCACCATGGCATCGTAAAGCCTGTCGGACAGGTTCATGTCCCGCAGGAACTCCTTTGCTTTGTCCTGGGTAGCGCGGTAGTTCTCTTGGATTTGCTGAATGTCGAGCTGCCCTATCTGAGGCGTGTAGGGGCGATGGATGCCGACTTCCCCGCTGACTAGTCGCGTCGCCCCGCCCGCGAGCAGAAAGACGCAGGCGCTGAGGCAATGCCCCTTGGATGGGACGCTCACCCAGGCCCTCATCTGGCGAATCGTTCGGCCGGCAGCGATCGCAGCGTCGACACTTCCACCGTGCGAGTTCAGCGTAATGGCCGGCCGGCTGAGTTTGCGTCCGTCCAGGAATTGGGAAATCTGCGCGAGGGCGGTGGCATCGGCATCGGTGATTTCACCGGATATCAGGAAGCACCCTGCAGGCGTCGAGCAGTCAGCAACCTTGGTGACGTCAGCAAGGGCGGCGCCCGATGTGAAAGCCAGGGCAGCAAAGAGGGGGGCCAGGCGGCGAGGTTTCATTGTGAGACTCCATCCTACACGGGGCGGAGGCTATCACTTCGGGCTTGGCAGTAGGAGGGGCTGGATAGGACCTTGCGGAGTGGAGCACGGTGGCGCCTTCCAGCTAGGGGGGAGTGACCGTTCGGTGAGGCCTATCCCGTTGCAGCTGGGGCAATCCTCGCGGAGAGAGAATCTACCGCTGCATGCCGGGCAGGTGCGAAATTCCGACCATCTCAGGCGCTTTCTGTACAGCTCCACCTGCAACTGATCGCCTGCCTCGATCGCAGCCAGCAGCAGCGCTGCCACCACCTGGTGGTGATCCGGGTCGGTGATGAGGGGCACGATGCGGCCCAGGTGGAAAAAGCCGAGCGGCCGAAACTGGTAGCGGCTGCCGTTCTGGTGGTGGAACTCCAGGCCGTACACCGGGCCCACCGGGTCGCGCCGGTCACGCATCAGCTGCAGCTGACCATTCGCATCATGCAGTGCTGTGAGGTGGTTCAGCTCTGGCCGGGTACCGGCGCTGAGGAATCGGCGCTCCAGGCGCCCAACCGGGCCGCCATTGGATGCATCCAGTACGGCATATACACCGGCCATCTCCAGCGCGTCCCCTGCCGTGCGCTCGACTGCGTGGGTGTGAACGGCCAGCACCTCGTCCCGCATGTCCAGGTATTCGGGCGCCTCAATCACTCCATCCCGCAGCAGTTCGTCTGCCGCCTGTAACTGCTGGCGCCGCCAGCGCTCCGGGTCGCCGTAAATTTGGGTGGGGTAGCGAAATGCGGCTTGGTACTGCCGCAACCGTTCGTCGATCTGGAGGTGCATGGCGCCGACAACATAACTGGATATGCATCCAGTATGTAGCTAGCGCCCCGGTTCTCGCCAGTGGCCTCAGATGAGAGGCGAGGGCAGGGGCTCGATCAGTTGCGGCCCCTGGTTGCGCACATTGCCCACGGCGCGGTCGACGCGGTACCACTCGAATGCCTCCGGCCCCTCTCCCTGGCGCATCATCTCCTCGGCGCGCTCCTTGGGCGTGGCCGGGTCCAGCCACTCCCGGGCCAGCTCCGGTGCGAACGCCACCGGCCGGCGGTCGTGCACGTCCACCATGCCGCCCAGGGCATCGGCGGTGATGATCACGAAGCCGTCGTCATCCTGGGGCTCGTCGTGCACCTGGCCGATGGAGGCGCAGAAAGTAGGGTTCCCGTCACGCCTGCGGATGTAGTACGGCTGTTTCTTTGGGCCTCCCTCGTCCACCCACTCGTACCAGCCCGAGATGGGGCACAGCATGCGGTGCGGCCAGATAGCCCTGAAGAACGGACCATGTGCGACCTTCTCGGCCCGGGCGTTGATCGGTGCGGCTCGGTCCTGCGCCCAGTGTGGCCGCCATCCCCAGCGCACCGGCGCCAGCCGTCCACTTGCTTCGAGCGGCAGCACCATATGCACCTGGGTGGTGGGCGCGACGTTGTAGCGAGGCTCCGCCTGGGCCGGCGGCTCGCTGTGGATGTTCAGCAGGTGGTGGATCTCGCTCCAAGACATTGCTTGGACGACTCGGCCGCACATGGTCGGTACCTGTGGGATTTGGGCTGTTAGAGGGTAGACAAAAGGAATGGGAGAGGGTGCCCAGAACGGGCGTGGAGGGAGGAAAACCGGTCCAAGAACTCGGAGCCGGTATTCAGTAATGACGCGGGTTACATAGCACTAGGTATCGAGTCGATTTTGGGACTGATATAGATGCCAAAGGCGCTAAATTCCTGCAATCCTGTGGCGGACTTGAAAACCGCCGATGGGAAACTGTCCGTGAGTTCGAATCTCACCGCTTCCGCCATATTCAAAGCCCTGATTTATCAGGGCTTTTTCATTTCATGTCGGCGGTATTCGCTGCGCGTTGCCGTCAGTTTCCGGCTCGGTGTTCCGAAACTTTTCGGAATTCGTTCCCAAACTCTGACTATTTCGAGGGCTTGGCGATGGCCCCAACCCGGCGATAGACGCGCTCCGTCAGCTCCTCTCCGGTGTGCCCAAGAAGCCGGCTCGCGTCCTTCGGGTCGGTGATCTCGCTGGCTGTCTTGGGCCGGATGTCCCGGAACTGGAACATACGAATTGCGGCCGCCAGCCCTTCGTCGTCTCCCTTCTGCGCCTTCGCAATCGCCTGGCGCCTGGCCTCGTCGGGCCGGTTGCGCAGCATGCTGCTGGTCAGCCTGCGGCCGTCCTCGGTAGTGATCAGATAGGACCCGCGCAGGCGTAGGTGGCCACCAGGGAGGCGCAAGGGCGAGGCAGGCGCTCAAGTCGCCGGGATATGTGAATCGGTGGGGGGAGATTCGGGAGGTGTTGTGACAGGCTCGGCCGAGAGGGATTTTTCCATCACGATGGTGCACTCCTCGCCGTGGAGCTCGTCGCGGATCTTCTCGTAGCCCAAAGTCCTGTAGAAGCCCTCTGCGGTGATGGAGGACGGAACGCGCAGTGCTTTGATGCCCGCGCTGGCGGCCCTGGCATGGATTACATCCATCAGCATGCGCCTAACTCCCCGTCCTTGATGCTGAGGGGAAACGAAGACGCTTCTTACCGCTGTGCCGTGCAAGCTGGCGGTAGCCACCAACTGCCCGTCGAAAGATGCGACGAACACCCAGCGCTTCGCCATGAGGTCTTTGACATTGGCAGGGGAGAAGCTGGTCTCGACCTGTACGATGACTTCCGGCGGGTAGTCCCGTGTGTTGGACTCCCGCAAGGCCGCGATAATGACGGTGCTGATGGCTTCCGCATCTTCAATGCTCGCGCGACGTACCTCGTAATCCATAGTGGTGGATCCTCCTTCAAGACTGACGCAAGTTGTGACCAGGCTTGGGACAGGAAGTTACCGGTCGAGGGTTAGCGTCCGTCAGATTCTGCGCTCGCGGAGCTTCTGATACTCCCGCTCCACTGCCCTTTTCGCATTCGCCTTGCTCGCATACAGGTGCCGCAGGCGTTTGGGCTTCTCCTGGTCGCCGGCGGTGACGCTGGCTTCCTTCCCCGTCTTCTTGACCCGTTAGTAGGCGATCACGCTGTTGTAGTCGCCGGGCACGTCCTCGTACAGCGCGTCCACCAGGTCTTCGGGCAGTTTGCTCTCCAACTCCAGGCTGGTGGTGTAGCCGCCGCTGGCGGTGAGGCTGTGTTGCACGTTGCGGCTGCCAGACGATGACGTTGATCGCGTCTTTACGCCCAGCAGGGTGTAGGTGAGTTCTGGGATGGGGCCGGCCAGTCCTTGGCCAGTCTGTAGCTGAGGCTGGCGCTGCAGGTGGCTCCACTCGTTGCGGGCGGCGCGCAGTGCGTCGGTCTTTGAGGTTGTCGCCGCCGTCGGCCACCAGGTCGCGGTGCTGGTCGCCGTCGGCGCGGGTGCCAGATGAGGCTGACTTGGTCAGCCTATCGTGTGATTCTTCGCTTCGTCCTGAGCGGCCTCATAGAGCCGGGCGGCATCTTCGGCGAGGTACTCCAGGCAGGCGAATGCGCCGCCCAGCAGTTCGGGTGATGGCGTGCCGTGGTCGGGAATGTTGGACAGGAAGCCGAGCATGCCGAGCAAGGCGCGTTGGCGCATATAGGCCGCTTCGTAGAGGGTCAGGTGACGGAGATCGCCAGGAGCATGTAGGAATGAGGTGGGCATGGTGTCGTTATCTCTTGGAGGACGAGAAACCGCGTCCTGACGCCAATCAGGGAGGGCGGGCCGTGCAGGTTGGCGTACCGTCAAGAGAACCGGTGCATCCGAAGATGCCCTGCACGGCCCTCCCATAACTTGGGTGCGACCATGCCAGGAGCCTGGCTTTAGCCATGCTCCTTCCCTTGTGCGGGACGCCAATCCCGACTGCCCAGGTTGGGCAGCGCAGCAACGTTAGGGGGTGGGGAAGGGGGTGTCAATCGGCAGCGGCTCGGGTCTATCGAGGCGCTGCGGGTTTTCTTTTCAGAAGTCGATGGCGTAGTTCTCGATGTGCCCCCAGCCACTTCAGTTACTGTGTCATGGCTCTGCGGTGGCGGCTCGCCGGTACCTTGCGGCGATGATGTTGCCGGCCGGGCAACGCTGGCCCTTTCGTGGCTGCGCTTCCAATGGCTTTGCTCTTGCTTTATTGACAGCCGTGATTTTGGGGCGCCCGTCGGTCTCTTCATTTCCTAAAGCGCGATGGCATGGCGATAGACGATTTCTGCGCTCGGCGCTTCGGCAGTTTCCGGTCTGCCCGTAGCCGGTCGTCAAGGCGCCTGACTCGCCCTGTCAGGGCGTCCTACGCTGAAGTTCCGGGGGTGATTTTCCCTTTGGTGAGGGCGCGCGCTACGGCGGACCCCTTCGGGGGTGATAGGCGGACTCGATTGTCAGTCCTTGCTGCTTATGTTTTCCTGGCGCTTGTGATTTGACGGTGGCGGTCGCGCTAGGTCTGAGCGCTCCGACTTGCTAATGTATCGGCCTTTCCATGTGACGCTCCCCAGTTGGCGGGCGGTGCACTGCGAGGTGTCGCTTGATTAGGGTACTGGTGGTCGATGACCACGATCTGGTTAGAACAGGCATCAGCCGCATGCTCTCGGACATCGATGGGCTGCAGGTGGTGGGACAGGCCGAGAGCGGCGAGGAAGCGCTGAAGAAGACGCGCGAGCTCAAGCCCGACGTGGTGCTGATGGATGTGAAGATGCCCGGCATCGGCGGTCTCGAGGCGACGCGCAAGCTGCTGCGCAGCTACCCCGATCTGAAGGTGGTGGCGGTGACGGTGTGCGAAGAGGACCCGTTTCCTACCCGGCTGCTGCAGGCCGGTGCGGCGGGCTACCTCACCAAGGGCGCTGCGCTTGAAGAGATGGTCCAGGCGATTCGCCAGGTCTTCGCCGGGCAGCGCTACATCTGCCCGCAGATTGCCCAGCAGTTGGCGCTGAAGTCCTTCCAGCCGCAGACAAGCGGTTCGCCGTTCGACCTGTTATCGGAGCGGGAAATCCAGATCGCGCTGATGATCGCGAACTGTCAGAAGGTCCAGACCATTTCCGACAAGCTGTGCCTGTCGCCTAAGACGGTGAACACCTACCGCTACCGGATCTTCGACAAGCTCTCCATCTCCAGCGATGTCGAGTTGGCTCTACTGGCGGTTCGCCACGGCATGGTGGATGCCGTCAACTGATGCAACCCACATTCGATGCAAGTGATTTTCTTGCCGCCTGCAGCGGGCGTCCGGGGGTTTACCGGATGTTCGACGAGGGCGGCAAGCTGCTTTATGTCGGCAAGGCCAAGAACCTCAAGAAGCGTCTTGCCAGTTACTTCCGCAAGACCGGCCTGGCGCCCAAGACGGCCGCCCTGGTGGCCCGCATCGCGCAGGTCGAGACCACCATCACCGCAAACGAGACGGAAGCGCTGCTGCTGGAGCAGACGCTCATCAAGGAATGGCGGCCGCCTTACAACATCCTGCTGCGGGACGATAAGTCCTATCCCTATGTGCACCTCTCCGATGGCGAGTTCCCGCGGCTGAGCATCCATCGCGGGGCGAAGAAGCAGAAGGGGCGCTACTTCGGGCCTTATCCCAGCGCGGGGGCCATCCGTGAAAGCCTGAACCTGCTGCAGAAGGCGTTTCTCGTGCGCCAGTGCGAGGACAGCTACTTCCGCAACCGCACCCGGCCATGCCTGCAATACCAGATCAAGCGCTGCAAAGGGCCGTGTGTCGGCCTGGTCGAGGCGAACGAGTACGCCGAGGACGTGCGCCATTCCGTGATGTTCCTGGAAGGGCGGAGCAATGCCCTGGCGGCCGAGCTGACCAGCAGCATGGAGCAGGCGGCGATGAACCTGGAGTTCGAGCGGGCTGCCGAGTTGCGCGACCAGGTGTCGATGCTGCGGCGCGTGCAGGACCAGCAGAGCATCGAGGGGGGCACCGGCGATGTCGATGTGGTTGCCGCCATCGTCAACCCGGGGGGCGCCTGTGTGCATCTCATCAGCGTCCGGGGTGGGCGTGTGCTGGGCAGCAAGAACTTCTTTCCGCAGGTGGCGATCGAGGAAGAGGTGGGGGATGTGCTGGTGGCCTTCATTGCGCAGTACTACCTGGGTAGCCATGAGCGCGATCTGCCGCAGGAGCTGATCGTCAATACCGTCCATGAGGATTTCCCGACGCTGATCGAAGCCATCGCCGAATCACGCGGGCGCGAACTCAGCATCAGCCACCGGGTGCGGACCAACCGCGCTCGCTGGCAACAACTGGCGGTCACCAACGCCGAGCAGGCCCTTGCAGCGCGCTTGGCCAACCGCCAGCACATGGCGGACAAGTTCGAAGCGCTCGGCGAGGTGCTCGGCCTGGCAGAGCCGCCGCAGCGGCTGGAGTGCTACGACATCAGCCATTCCAGCGGCGAGGCGACCGTCGCATCCTGCGTGGTGTTTGGCCCGGAAGGGGCGCTCAAGTCCGACTACCGCCGCTACAACATCGAGGGCGTGACCGCCGGCGACGACTATGCCGCGATGCACCAGGCGCTGACCCGACGCTTCAGCAAGCTGAAGGATGGAGAGGGCAAGTTGCCGGACGTACTGCTGGTGGACGGCGGCAAAGGCCAGCTGGCCATGGCACGGGAGGTGCTGCAGGAGCTGGCAGTGCCGGAACTCATCCTGCTCGGTGTGGCCAAGGGCGTGACCCGCAAGCCGGGCTTCGAGACGCTTTACCTCAACGGCCCGGAGAACGAATTCACCCTGCCGGCCGATGCGCCTGCGTTGCACCTGATCCAGCAGATTCGCGACGAGGCGCACCGCTTTGCCATCACCGGCCACCGTGCGCGACGCGGCAAGGCCCGTCGGACCTCCAGTCTGGAAGAGGTGGCGGGGGTAGGACCGAAGCGTCGGCGCGAGCTGCTCAAGCATTTCGGTGGGTTGCAGGAATTGAGCCGCGCCAGTATCGAGGAGATCGCCAAGGCGCCAGGCATCAGCAAAAAGCTCGCCGAGTCGATTTATGCGGCCCTGCACAGCGAGTAGAATGCTCCCCTCTTTTTCGGTCTTGCTGTGACGATGAATATTCCAAACCTGCTCACCGTTCTGCGTGTTCTGCTGATCCCCGTCTTCATCCTGCTGTTCTATCTTCCGTTTTCGGGGAGCCACATGGCCGCAAGCGCGGTGTTCGCCGTTGCGGCTGTTACCGACTGGTTCGATGGCTACCTGGCGCGTCGCTGGGAGCAGAGCACGCCGTTCGGGGCCTTCCTCGACCCGGTGGCAGACAAGCTGATGGTGGCGGTGGCACTGGTGCTGCTGGTCGAGGAGCACCACACGCTGTGGCTGACCTTGCCGGCTGCCATCATCATCGGGCGGGAGATCGTGGTTTCGGCGCTGCGGGAATGGATGGCAGAGTTGGGCGCGCGTGCCCAGGTTGCGGTCTCCAACCTCGGCAAGTGGAAGACGGCGGCGCAGATGTTGGCGCTGGTCATCCTGCTGGCCAATCCGCCGGTGCTGAGCTTCTGGGTGGTGGTGGGCTTCCTGCTGCTGATCATCGCCGCCGCGCTGACACTGTGGTCGATGCTGCATTACCTGTTGGCCGCCTGGCCGCACCTGAGCACCGAGCCGAAAGATAAATAAACTTTTTTGAATCAAGGGGTTGACGGCTGCTAATGATTCTATAGAATGGCGCCCGTCACCAAGACAAAGCGGGAATAGCTCAGTTGGTAGAGCACGACCTTGCCAAGGTCGGGGTCGCGAGTTCGAGTCTCGTTTCCCGCTCCAGATTGTCGTGAAGACGCCGCCTCAAAGCGGCGTCTTCATTTAAGGCCGGATGGCAGAGTGGTCATGCAGCGGATTGCAAATCCGTGTACGCCGGTTCGATTCCGACTTCGGCCTCCATATGAGAAGCCCCGTAGATTCGCGTCTACGGGGCTTTTTCATTTCCGCAGCGTGTTGGCGTCCTCGTTGTGGCTGGGCTTTTTTGCTGTCCGGTCATGGCCTTGCGAGTGCTTGCGTGCGGGGGAGGGGGTGTATATATTCCTGCCCTCGCAAAAAACGGGGTTCGGCTCCGTATTTCATTGAGCGCTACCGCCCGAATGGCGAAATCGGTAGACGCAAGGGACTTAAAATCCCTCGCTGGCAACAGCGTGCCGGTTCGACCCCGGCTTCGGGCACCATATAAATCAAGGGCTTGCACGATTCTTTCGGGCAGGCCCTTGTTGTTTCTCGGTACGCAATTCGGGGGGCAGTCCGCACTTTTTGATGCCCGCCTGATGTGAAAAGGCCCTGCGCTTATACTCCCGGCCTTCCGATACACGACAGGGAAGTGAGTTATGCGGGATTTCATCAAGGCCCGAAGCCTGGATATCGCCATCGGTGTGATCTTTGTGGTCGTGTTCGCAGCGCTGATTGATATCAGGGGCGACGTACTGTTCATCGGCCTCTGGTATTACCTGGCGGTCATCGGGGGTGCGTTCGTTTCGGCAGTGCTGGCCAATCCCAGGCCATTTTTCGCCGGTGGCGCCGTTCTGGCTGCAGGGCTCAGCCTTGCGCTCTATGTCTGGCTCAACTGGCATCCCAACGCCAGGAGCGGCCTGTTGGGGATTGCTCACCTGTTGTCGCTGCCGGGTGCCGCCGTTGGGGTCGTGGCGCTCGGCGTCGTGAGTCGGCGGCGCAAGTGGCGTCGTGAGTCCAGGCTGTTCTCCGCCGGGTTCCTTGGCTTCTTCCTGGGGTTTGTCGTCAATCAGGTCGGCCTGTTCCTGGTTTGACGCGCAGTTCGCGCGCTCACTCCGCTTCGCCCAGGCTCTTCACATAGGCCGCGAACATGTCGCTCAACGCCCCGATCAGTTCGGCGCGGGTGAGCGGTGGGTGAGGGTGGCTCATGAAGCGGATGATGGTCATCAGCGCGCTGTTGATGACCACGTACAAGGTGGGCAGCGGGTTCTCGATGGGGATTTCCCGTAGGTGGCGCAATAGGTAGAGACGGCAGAAATCGAACAGGTGCTGTTCCATCTCGTCGACCACCCTCAGCGTGCGCAGGTCCTGCCAGTGCCGTGCGAGTTCCAGATGCAGGCTGGCGTTGCGGTCGAGGAATGCGAATACCGCCTGCAACAGCCGCTCCACCGCAGCGTGAACGTCGTCCGCCAACAGGGCCGGGGCGTTGTCGCGGATGACGCTCACCAGGTCCTGGCTCATCCGGTCGAGCAATGCCTCGACCAGCGCCTCCTTGCAGTCGAAGTACTGATAGAGCGAACCGACACTGACCCCGGCCTCGGCAGCGATGAGGTTGGTGCTCAGGCGTGGCAGCCCTTCGCGCGCGATGACCCGGGCGCAGGCTTCCACCAGGTCGGCGACCATCTGTTGCGAGCGTTGCTGGCGGGGCTGCTTGCGCATGGCGGGCTCCGGACGCGAATTGAATGCGAGCGGATAGTCGCATTAGCGTGAAGGCGTTTCCAAGCACCTGCCGGAGCCGCCTTCATGCACGCACCTGATACCGCTCAACCCGTCCAGTCGAGTCCCTTGGGGCCGGATTCCCTGATCTGGCGCTACTTCGGTGACCTGCGTGGCGTGCTGCTGATTGGTCGCACCGGCATCCTGCAGAACATGCACCCCGGGCTGGCTGCTGGCGTGCTCCAGCATTCCGACCTGTTCGCCAACCCCTGGAACCGCTTGCTGCGCTCCATTCCGCCCATCCTCGGCGTGGTCTACGACGGTGAGAAGGCGGCCGGCACCGCGCGCCAGGTGCGGTCCTTTCATCGTGACATCAAGGGACGGGACGGACAGGGGCGCCCTTATCACGCCCTCAGCCCCGAGCTGTTCTACTGGGCCCACGCCACCTTCTTCGAAGCGCAGATCGCCTTGCAGGAATGGCTTGGCACCCCCCTGGACGAACAGCAATGCGAGCACCTCTACCAAGAGTCCATCCACTGGTACGCCCTCTACGGCCTGCCGATGGGGGAGGTGCCGGCGAACTACGCAGCCTTCCGGGTGTACTGGCAGCAGATGCTGGAGCAGCGCCTGCAGGCGACGGAGATCACCACCTGGTACTTCGGCTCGACCGGGCGCCTGCCCGCGCCCTATCCCTGGATGCGCGGCCCGCTGTGGTGGTGCCTGCAACCCCTGCTGGTGGGTGGCGTGCGCTGGGTGGCGCGGGGCACTTTGCCGCTTGTGCTGCGGGAGCGGCTGGGGTTGCGGTGGACGGCATCGGATCAGCGCCGGTTGCGGTTGCTCGCCGGCGTTCTGCAGGTTGCCTGGCGTGGATTGCCCTGGGAGTGGGGCTATTTCCCCCGGGCGCGGCGTGCGATACGACGTGCGCGCAGGGCTGCCACCGAAGAGCACCCGGCGCCCCGGGCTTGACTGCCCCGGCGTGCGGCGGACAATTCGGCCTCACGTTTCGCGGCCAGGCAGTGCCGGCCGCCGCACCGAGCAGTGAGGTCTCCCCATGCTTCCATCTCCGATTCCCCGTGGCAGCGCGCGGCGCTTTCACTTGCACAGGGTCCGTGGACGTGTCGGGCTGGGCCTGGTGGCCGGGCTTTCCGTGCTGGCGGGGATGACCGACGCCATCGGCTTTCTCGCCACCGGCGACTTCGTCTCCTTCATGAGCGGCAACACCACGCGGATGGCCGTGTCCCTGAGCGAGGGGCACCTAGACGCCTTCGGGCGCCTGGCCCTGGCGGTGCTCTGCTTCGTGCTGGGCAATGCTCTCGGGGTAGTGGTCGCGCGCTTTTCCGGTCGCCGCGCCGCGCCGCTGCTGGCAGTGATCGCCACCCTCCTGGCCATTGCCGCCCTCTGGCCCTTTGCCTGGAGAGTGCCGGCGGTGGTGCTGTCGATCCTGGCCATGGGCATGCTCAACGCCGTGGTCGAACAGGTGAACGGCCTGCCCATCGGGCTCACCTACGTCACGGGCGCCTTGTCGCGTTTCGGTCGGGGGCTCGGCCGCTGGCTGCTGGGCGAGCGACGCGAAGGGTGGCGGGTCCAACTGGTGCCCTGGGGCGGGATGCTGGCGGGCGCCGCGCTTGGCGCGTTCCTGGAGTTCCGCATGGGCCTGTTGGCGCTCACCTTCAGCGCCGGACTCGCGGCGCTGCTGGCCATTGCCTCGTTGTGGGTGCCGCGCCCCTGGCAGCGCGGCTACATGCCCCGCTGAGCAGTGCTCAGGCCGTCATCTTGCGCGGATGGGGCACCCCGGCCTGGATGCGCTCATACACCTCCTTGCGGTGCACGGCGACATTCTTGGGTGCGATGATGCCGAACTTCACCTGATGGCCATGGACGCTGATCACCTCCAGGGTGATGCCGCCTTCGATGACGAAACGTTCGCCGACGGAACGGATGACGAGCTGCATATCAGGCTCTCCTGACTGGAATCGGTGGCAAGGGTCGCTGCGGCACGCCTCAGCGACGGTGGGCTTGAACACCTGACCTTAGCGGGGCCGATCAAGTTCCACCCGGTGAACCCCGGCAGGCGATACACGGTCGAACGGCGGATGGCAGGGGATGGTCTAGCCTGAGACTGCCTGAAGGAACCAGGAGACGTGGAATGGACACCCGTGAACAGCATCTGATCCGCCTGCTCGGCCTCACCACCCGCAGCCTCACCCATCTGTCGGCGGCCATGACCGAAATGTCGTTCGAGCTGATGCGCAGCGAAGATGACGCCGCGCGCCAGGCCGGACGCCGCATGATCGACCACCTCGCCGTAATCAGTGCCGGCCTCGACGAGCACTGGCAAGCCCTGGGCGACTTCGGCGGCGGCCCACCGGAAGAACCGGTGGAGGGGCTCGTCGAAGTCGAACTGCAACCCGTCGACGAGGGCGGCTCCGGATAACCTCGTCGTCACCTCACTGTCACGCCCCTGCCACCGGAGTCCGTTGCAATCCCTGCAACGACAGCGGAGGTGCAGCCATGCGGATATGCGTGATCGGGGCGGGCTATGTGGGGCTGGTGACGGCGGCGTGCTTCGCCGAAATGGGCAACCGGGTGCGCTGTGTCGAGCGCGACCCGGCGCGCCTGGCGCAGCTGCGCCAGGGCCAGTCGCCGATCCATGAGCCGGGACTGGCGCCCATGCTGGCGCAGCACCTGGAGAGCGGACAACTGGACTTCACAGCGCGCCTGGCCGAGGGGCTGGAGCAGGCGGACGTCGCCTTCATCGCCGTGGGCACGCCCAGCGGCGAGGACGGTTCCGCCGACCTCAGCCATGTGCTGGCCGTGGCGGACGAGCTGGGGCGGGTGTTGCAGCGGCCCTGCCTGGTGGTGGACAAGTCCACCGTGCCCGTTGGCACCGCCGAGCGGGTCGCCGCGTGCATCAACGGGCGACTCGCCGCCCGGGGCAAGGCCTTTCGCATCCAGGTGGCGAGCAACCCCGAGTTCCTCAAGGAGGGGGCTGCCCTCGACGACTTCATGCGCCCCGACCGCATCGTCATCGGCGCCGAAGACCCGGCAGCCCGCGAGCTGCTGCGGCGCCTTTATGCGCCGTTCTCGCGCAACCATGACCGCATCCTCTGCATGGGCACCCGTGCTGCGGAGTTCACCAAGTACGCCGCCAACGCCTTTCTCGCCACGCGCATCTCCTTCATGAACGAGATGGCCGGGCTCTGCGCCCGCCTGGGCGTCGACATCGAGGAGGTGCGGCGCGGCGTGGGCAGTGATCGGCGCATCGGCACGCATTTCCTCTATGCCGGCTGCGGATACGGCGGCTCGTGCTTCCCCAAGGACGTGCGTGCGCTGATCCGCTGCGCCGAACAGGAGGGGATCGATCCCGGCATCCTGCGGGCCGTGGAGGCGCGCAATGCCGAGCAGAAGACCCTGCTGTTCCGGGCGCTGGTGGCGCATTTCGAGGGGCGTTTGCAGGGGCGGGTGGTGGCGGTGTGGGGGTTGTCCTTCAAACCGGGCACCGATGACATCCGCGAGGCGCCCAGCCTGGTGCTGATCGACGCCCTGCTGGCCGCCGGCGCCTTCGTGCGCGGCTGCGACCCGGCGTCGCGGGAGGCCGTCGCAGCCCGCTACCCGGACGCCCTCGCCAGCGGCCGGCTGTGGCTGGGGGAGTCCCCCTACCAGGCCGTGGAGCAGGCCGAAGCGCTGGTGCTGGTGACCGAATGGAAGCAGTTCCGCCAACCGAACTTCGAGCGGATTCGCGGTCTGATGAAGGTGCCGGTCATCTTCGATGGCAGGAATCTCTACGACCCATTGCAACTGGCCGACCTGGGGTTCCTCTATCGCGGTGTCGGACGCCCACCTGCGGGGCATTGTAAGGCGACAGCGGCGTGATTAGACTTCGCCGCACTCAGCCCACACCCACCTTATTCAAGGTTCAACATGATCAAGAAATGCCTGTTCCCGGCCGCTGGTTACGGTACCCGTTTTCTGCCCGCTACCAAGGCCATGCCCAAGGAAATGCTGCCGGTGGTGAACAAGCCGCTGATCCAGTACGGGGTTGAAGAGGCGCTCGACGCCGGTCTCAATGAGATCGCCATCGTCACCGGTCGCGGCAAGCGCGCCCTGGAAGACCACTTCGACATCAGCTACGAGCTGGAACACCAGATCAAGGGCACCGACAAGGAGAAATACCTGGTCGGCATCCGCCGCCTGATCGACCAGTGCAGCTTCTCCTACACCCGCCAGGTGGAAATGAAGGGCCTGGGCCACGCCATCCTCAGCGGCCGTCCGCTGATCGGCGACGAACCCTTCGCAGTGGTACTGGCGGACGACCTCTGCCTCAACCTCGAAGGCGATGGCGTGCTGACCCAGATGGTCAAGCTGTACAACCAGTTCCGCTGCTCCATCGTCGCCATCCAGGAAGTGCCGCCGGAGGAAACCTCCAAGTACGGCGTGATCGCCGGCGAGATGATCCGTGACGACATCTACCGCGTGAACAGCATGGTCGAGAAGCCCAAGCCGGAAGACGCCCCGTCCAACCTGGCGATCATCGGCCGCTACATCCTGACCCCGGACATCTTCAAGCTGATCGAAGAGACCGAGCCGGGCAAAGGCGGCGAAATCCAGATCACCGACGCCCTGATGAAGCAGGCCCAGGACGGTTGCGTGCTGGCGTACAAGTTCAAGGGCAAGCGTTTCGATTGCGGCGGTGCCGAAGGCTACATCGACGCGACCAACTACTGCTTCGAGAACCTCTACAAGACCGGCAAGGCCTACTGACAGGCCCCACCGCGTCAGCCAAGGCCGCCTCCGGGCGGCCTTGTCGTATCTGCTTCAGGTAGCCCTGGCTTCCGCCCGGGAAGACTGTCTCAGGGAATCTCCATCCCTTCCGAACCCGGCCCCAGCGGTTGGCCATAGCTGAACTCCACATAGTTGCCCGCCGGGTCCCGCAGGCCGCAGTAGTAGCCCACCGGGAAGGGCTCGTCCCGGGGCGCCCACACCAGGCAGCCATCGGTCGCCGCGCGGGCGGCCAGGGCATCCACCGCCTCACGGCTTTCCAGGGCGAAACCGAAGTGGCTGTAGTCGTCGGCGGCCAGGTCACGCGGGCGTCCGCCGGGCATGATCACGAAGATGAAACGGTGCTCCTGGCCCGGTTCGGCCATCCAGACGATGCGCGAGCCCTTGCCGGCACGCGAGTGGATCACCCGCATGCCGCAATAGCGTTCGTAGAAGGCGATGCACGGCTCCAGTTCGGGTACGTGCAGGGCGAGATGAGTGAGGGTAGGGCGCATGGTGCTCCTCCTTCGGCGTACCAGGCTCAAGGATAGGCGCGGCAACTGGTCAGGAACACCGGTTCAGGTATGCTGGCCGCCTGTTTCTGGAGACCCCTGCCATGGCCTACGATTTCGACCTCTTCGTCATAGGCGCCGGTTCCGCCGGCGTACGTGCCTCTCGCTTCGCTGCCGGTTTCGGTGCCCGTGTCGCGGTAGCGGAAAGCCGCTACCTGGGCGGTACCTGCGTCAACGTCGGCTGTGTGCCGAAGAAGATGCTGGTGTACGGCGCCCACTACGCCGAAGACTTCGAGCAGGCCCGCGGCTACGGCTGGTCCATCGGCGAGCCCGGGTTCGACTGGGCGACCCTGATCGCCAACAAGGACAAGGAAATCCACCGCCTCAACGGCATCTACCGCAACCTCCTGGTCAACGCCGGCGTCACCCTGCTCGAAGGCCATGCGCGCATCCTCGACGCCCACACCGTGGCAGTTGGCGAGCAGCGCTTCACGGCCGAGCACCTGCTCATCGCCACCGGCGGCTGGCCCCAGGTGCCGGACATCCCCGGCCGCGAGCACGCCGTCACCTCCAACGAAGCCTTCCACCTGCGCGAACTGCCCAAGCGCGTGCTGGTGGTGGGCGGTGGCTACATCGCCGTCGAATTCGCCTCGATCTTCCACGGCCTGGGTGCGAACACCTCGCTGCTCTATCGCCAGGACCTGTTCCTGCGCGGCTTCGACGGTGCCGTGCGCACCCACCTGCGTGACGAGCTGACCCGCAAGGGCCTCGACCTGCAGTTCAACGCCGACATCACCCGCATCGAGAAGCAGGCCGATGGCAGCCTGCTCGCCACCCTCAAGGACGGCCGCAGCCTGGAGACCGATTGCGTGTTCTACGCCACCGGTCGCCGACCGATGCTGGACAACCTCGGCCTGGAGAACACCGGCGTCGAGCTGGATCAGCGCGGCTTCATCAAGGTGGACGATGAATACCGCACCACCGAGCCGTCGATCCTCGCCCTGGGCGATGTCATCGGTCGCGTGCAACTGACCCCGGTGGCCCTGGCCGAAGGCATGGCCGTTGCCCGCCGCCTGTTCCGCCCGGCCGAGTACCAGCCGGTGGACTACGACAACATCCCCACCGCCGTCTTCAGCCTGCCCAACATCGGCACCGTCGGCCTGACCGAAGAGCAGGCGCGGGGCCGCGGGCACAAGATCAAGGTGTTCGAGAGCCGCTTCCGCGCCATGAAGCTGACCCTCACCGACAACCAGGAGCGCACCCTGATGAAGCTGGTGGTGGACGCCGAGAGCGACCGCGTGCTCGGCTGCCACATGGTCGGCCCCGAGGCGGGCGAGATCATCCAGGGCCTGGCCGTGGCGCTCAAGGCCGGCGCCACCAAGCGCATCTTCGACGAGACCATCGGCGTGCACCCGACCGCCGCCGAGGAATTCGTCACCATGCGCACCCCGGTGGGGAACTGATCGGTCCATGGAACAGCTCTTCTACCTGTCCGACCTCTTCGGCGTCGCCGTCTTCGCCATCACCGGCGCGCTCATGGCCGGGCGCAAGTCCATGGACCTGTTCGGCGTGCTGGTGATCGCCATCATCACCGCCCTGGGTGGCGGCACCCTGCGCGACGTCATCCTCGGCAACCACCCGGTGAGCTGGATACGCGACGACACCTACATCCTCGTCGCCTCCCTGGCCGCTGTGGGCACCGTGCTCTGGGTCCGCCTGACCCGGCCCATCCACGAGACCGGGCTGCTGGTGGCCGACGCCTTCGGCCTGGCCGTGTTCACCGTCTACGGCACCGAGGTCGCCCTGCAGCACCAGGTGCCCCTGAGCACGGCGGTGATCATGGGCGTCATCACCGGCGTCGCCGGGGGCGTGATGCGCGACGTGATCTGCAACGAGATCCCGCTGATCTTCCAGAAGGAGATCTACGCCATCGCCTGCATCGCCGGTTCCCTGGTGTTCGTCGGGCTGCTGGCCGTCGGGCTGCCGCGCTGGCTCGACACTGGCATCGCCATGGCCGTGGTGCTCGGCACCCGCCTGGCCGCCATCCGCTGGGGGCTCTCGCTGCCCCGTTTCCACCTGCTCGACAGGCACTGACCCATGCTGGAACGCATCGATCACCTGGTCCTCACCGTCGCCGACATCCCCCGCACCGTGGATTTCTACCAGCGCGTGCTGGGCATGCGTCACGAAGTGTTCGGCGAGGGCCGCAGCGCCCTGGCCTTCGGCCAGCAGAAGCTCAACCTGCATCAGGCCGGACGGGAGTTCGAGCCCAAGGCCGCGCACCCGCAGCCGGGGGCCATCGACCTGTGCCTGGTCACCACCTGGCCGCTGGAGCGCCTGCTGGCCCACCTGGCTACCGAGGGCGTGGCGGTGGAGGAGGGGCCGGTGCGCCGCACCGGCGCCCTCGGGCCCATCGAGTCGGTGTACTTCCGCGACCCGGACGGCAACCTGATCGAGATCGGTCGCTACCTCGCCTGAACCGTCACTGCGCCGTCGCCTCCACGCGCACCTCGCCGGCCTTCTCGAAGCGCAGGATGAGCGGGATGCGCTGTCCGGGCGTCACCGGCTGGCGCAGCCCCACCAGTGTCAGGTGGCTGCCCTCCGGCTTGAGCGCCAGCGTGCCCCCGGCGGGAATGCCGAACGACACCAGGGTCATCACCCGGCGGGCCTCGCCGATGCGCACCGTGGTCTGCAGGTCCACCCGCCAGGCCAGCGGCGAGCTGGCGCCGCTCAGCCGGTCGCCATCGCCGCCCCGGTCGTGGATGTCCAGGTAGACCTCCCGCGCCGTGGCGTCCCAGGTCGAGGCCCGGCTCCAGGCTGGCCCCAGCTCCAGATTCCCCGCCCGTGGCCCATCGGCCAGGGCCCAGGGGCAGGCGAGGGCGAACAGCAGGAGGAACGACGAGCGACGCATGGCAACCTCGGCAAGGTGTTGGGAGTGCTATTTCACCTGGCAACGGCGGTTGGCGAAAGCCCCGAAAAACCGCGACACTTGCACGCTGCCCAGCTTCGCTGAACCCGGAGAGAAATCGAAATGCGCAGATCGTCGCTGTTGTTCGCCCTGCTGGCCTTCGCGGGCATCGCCCAGGCCGAGGTCAGGACCAAGGAACTCCACTACAAGGCCGCCGACGGCACCGCCCTGGTGGGCTACTACGCCTACGACGATGCCATCGAGGGCAAGCGCCCCGGCGTGGTGGTGGTACATGAATGGTGGGGCCTGAACGACTACGCCAAGCGCCGTGCCCGCGACCTCGCCGAGCTGGGCTACAGCGCCCTGGCCATCGACATGTACGGCGAAGGCAAGAACACCGAGCACCCGGCCGACGCCGCCGCCTTCATGCAGGCTGCCCTCAAGGACGCCCCCGCCGCCAAGGCACGCTTCCTCGCCGGCCTCGACCTGCTCAAGCAGCAGCCCCTGACCGATAATCGCCGCCTGGCCGCCATCGGCTACTGCTTCGGCGGCAAGGTGGTGCTGGACATGGCCCGCCAGGGCGTTCCGCTGGCCGGCGTGGTGAGCTTCCACGGCGCCCTCGCCACCGCCACCCCCGCTACCAAGGGCAGCGTCAAGGCGCGCATCCTCGTGGAGCACGGGGGGCAGGACAGCATGGTCACCAAGGCCGACGTCGCCGCCTTCAAGGACGAGATGGACGCCGCCGAGGCCAACTACCGCTTCGTCCTCCAGCCCAAGGCCAAGCACGGCTTCACCAACCCCGACGCCGACCGCCTCAGCCATGCCGGCCACGGCAGCGAGAAAGGCCCGGACCTGGCCTACAGCAAGGTCGCCGATGAGAACTCCTGGGCCGACATGCAGGGCTTCTTCAAGGAAATCTTCCCCTAATGACGGGCTTGCGGCAGGGGCTCCCTGGCGCCGGCTCGCTCACCCCGCCAGCACGACCCGTTCGCGCGCCCGTCGTCGCCCCGGCACCTCGACCGGGGCGCGCTGTCAGACGAGAGCAACTGTTCGAAAAATGTTGTTTTAATAACAAAATATCCGCACGCATGTGGTGATATTTTGTCTTTATGCGTTATCTTGACGCAATTAAAACAAGATATTCCCCTGGAGCCCCAACATGCACCCTCGCATTCTGGAAGTCACCGAGCGGGTCATCACCCGTAGCCGACCGACCCGCGAACGCTACCTGGCGATGATCCAGGACGCGGCCAGCAAGGGCCCGCAGCGGGGCAGCCTGCAATGCGCCAACTTCGCCCACGGCGTGGCGGGCTGCGGCGGCATCGACAAGCAGCGCCTGCGGCTGATGGACTCGGCCAACGTCGCCATCGTCACCGCCTACAACGACATGCTCTCCGCCCACCAGCCCTACGAGACCTACCCCGAGGTGCTGCGCCAGGCCCTGCGCGAGATCGGCTCCGTCGGCCAGGTCGCCGGCGGCGTGCCGGCCATGTGCGATGGCGTCACCCAGGGCGAGCCGGGCATGGAGCTGGGCATCGCCAGCCGCGAAGTGATCGCGATGTCCACCGCCATCGCCCTGTCCCACAACATGTTCGACGCCGCGCTGTTCCTCGGCGTGTGCGACAAGATCGTCCCCGGCTTGATGATGGGCGCCCTGCGCTTCGGCCACCTGCCGTCGCTGTTCGTACCCGCCGGCCCCATGCCCTCGGGCCTCTCCAACAAGGAGAAGGCCGAAGTCCGCCAGCGTTACGCCGAAGGCAAGGCCACCCGCGACGAGTTGCTGGAAGCGGAGATGCAGGCCTACCACAGCCCCGGCACCTGCACCTTCTACGGCACCGCCAACACCAACCAGATGCTCGTGGAGATCATGGGCCTGCACCTGCCGGGCGCCTCTTTCATCAACCCCGGCACGCCCCTGCGCGAGGCCCTGACCGCCGAAGCCGCGCGCCAGGTGACCCGCCTGACCCGCCAGGCCGGCCAGTTCGTGCCGCTGGGGCACATCGTCGACGAGCGCGTGCTGATCAACGCCGTGGTTGCCCTGCACGCCACCGGCGGCTCCACCAACCACACCCTGCACCTGCCGGCCATCGCCCGCGCCGCCGGGGTCCAGCTCGATTGGCAGGACATGGCCGAGCTGTCCGAAGTGGTGCCGACCCTGGCCCACGTCTATCCGAACGGCAAGGCCGACATCAATCACTTCCAGGCCGCCGGCGGCGTCGCCTTCCTGGTGCGCGAACTGCTGGATGCCGGCCTGCTCCATGAAGATGTCGAGACCGTCGCCGGCCGTGGCCTGCGACGCTACACCCAGGAGCCCTTCCTGGAGGACGGCCACCTGGTCTGGCGCGAAGGCCCGGCCGCGAGCCTGGACGAGAACATCCTGCGGCCCGTCGCGCGGCCGTTCTCCCCGGAGGGCGGCCTGCGGGTGATGACGGGCAACCTCGGCCGTGGGGTGATGAAGGTCTCCGCCGTCGCCCCCGAGCACCGCGTGGTGGAGGCCCCGGCACGGGTCTTCCACGACCAGCAGGCCCTGGCCGATGCCTTCAAGGCCGGCGAGCTGGATCGCGACCTGGTGGCGGTCATGCGCTTCCAGGGGCCGCGCTGCAACGGCATGCCCGAGCTGCACAAGATGACCCCCTTCCTCGGCGTCCTGCAGGACCGTGGCTTCAAGGTCGCGCTGGTCACTGACGGGCGCATGTCCGGCGCCTCCGGCAAGATCCCCGCCGCCATCCACGTCACCCCCGAAGCCTATGACGGCGGCCCCCTGGCCCGTGTGCGCGACGGCGACATCGTGCGCGTCGACGGCGTGGCCGGCACCCTGGAACTGAAGGTGGACGCCGCCGAGTTCGCCGCCCGCGAACCCGCCCCCCCCATGCACCAGGCCGAAGTCGGCTGCGGCCGTGAGCTGTTCGCCTTCATGCGGGCTGCCTTCAGCTCCGCCGAAGAGGGTGCCAGCGCCTTCACCGGCAGCCTGGAGGGCCTCAAGTGAGCCTTGCGCTGGTCGGTGATATCGGCGGGACCAACGCCCGCTTCGCCCTGTGGCGGGAACAGCGCCTCGACGCCGTGAAGGTGCTGGCCACCGCTGATTTCCCGGACCCCGAGTCAGCCATCCAGCACTACCTGGCTGGGCTCGACCTGCCCCTCGCCGAGCTGGAGGCCGTCTGCCTGGCCTGTGCCGGCCCCGTGGGCGGGGAAGACTTCCGCTTCACCAACAACCACTGGCGGCTCAACCGTACCGCCTTCTGCCAGCGCCTGGGCATCCAGCGCCTGCTGCTGGTCAACGACTTCACCGCCATGGCCCTGGGCATGACCCGCCTGCGTCCCGAGGAGCGCCAGGAGGTGTGCCCCGGCACTCCCGAAGCGGATCGTCCCGCCGTGGTGATCGGGCCCGGCACCGGGCTTGGCGTCGGCACCCTGCTGCCCCTGGGTGAGGGCCGCTGGACGGCCTTGCCGGGGGAGGGCGGGCACGTCGACCTGCCGGTGGGCAGCGTTCGTGAGGCCGCCCTGTGGCAACACCTGCACCAACACCTCGGCCATGTCAGTGCCGAGAACGTGCTCAGCGGCAACGGCCTGCTGCAGCTCTATCGCGCCAGTTGCGCCCTCGATGGCAGCGAGCCGTACCTGGACAGCCCGTCGGCCATCACCTCGGCCGCCCTGGCCGGCGACCGCGAGGCGAGGGCGGTGCTGGAGCAGTTCTGCACCTGGCTCGGCCGCGTCGCGGGCAACAACGTCCTCACCCTCGGCGCCCGGGGCGGGGTCTACGTGGTGGGCGGCGTGGTGCCGCGCTTCGCCGAGTTCTTCAAGGCCAGCGGCTTCGCCCGCGCCTTCGCCAGCAAGGGCTGCATGAGCGGCTACCTGGAGGGCATCCCCGTGTGGCTGGTGACGGCCGAGTACCCGGGCCTCGAAGGTGCCGGCGTGGCGCTGCAGCAGGCGATGCGGGCGTGAGGCGCAATCACGGGAAGCGGACGCGAGGCACGTTCCCGGCAGGCGACCTGTTGTAGGGTGGACCGCGCTTCATCGGTCCACCGATGGCGATGCGCCGACGCCGACAACTGGATGAAAGAGTCTCGGCATCAACGCCTTGCATCCAAACGGACATGACCGATAACAACAAAGGACGGCCGACATGAGCCCTTCCGGAAAGCACATCCTCCTGGTGGATGACGACCAGGAAATTCGCGAACTGCTGCAAGTCTTCCTCAGCCGCGCCGGCTTTCAGGTGCGCACCGTGGCCGATGGCGCGGGCTTTCGTGCCGCCATGGACGAGGCCGGCGCCGACCTGGCGATCCTCGACGTGATGCTGCCCGACGAGGACGGCTTCAGCCTCTGCCGCTGGGTGCGCGAACACCCGCGCCTGGCCCAGGTGCCGATCATCATGCTCACCGCCAGCTCCGACGAGGCCGACCGGGTCATCGGCCTGGAGCTGGGCGCCGATGACTACATCGGCAAGCCCTTCAGCCCCCGCGAGCTGCAGGCCCGAGTCAAGGCCCTGCTGCGCCGGGTCGGCTTCGGTCAGGAGCGCGAGGCCCAGGTGGTCAGCTTCGACGCCTGGCGTCTGGACATGGTCAGCCACCGCCTGTTCCACCGCGACGGCGAGGAGGTGATTCTCTCCGGTGCCGACTTCGCCCTGCTCAAGCTGTTTCTCGACCACCCGCAGCAGATCCTCGACCGCGACACCATCGCCAACGCCACCCGCGGCCGCGAGGTGATGCCCCTGGAGCGCATCGTCGACATGGCCGTGAGCCGCCTGCGCCAGCGCCTGCGCGACACCGGCAAGGCGCCCCGGCTGATCCGCACCGTGCGAGGTGCCGGCTACCTGCTCGCGGCCCAGGTCTCCTCCCGCCGTGCTTAGGGCTCCGCGCTCCCTGCTGGCCCGCATGCTGCTGCTCACCCTGCTGGTGGTGGTGCTGGCCCAGGCCCTGTCGAGCCTGATCTGGGTTTCCCAACTGCGTGCCAGCCAGTTGGAGGGGCTGCTGATCAGCGCCCGCAGCCTCGGCCAGTCCATGGCCGCCAGCGTCAGCTACATCCGCTCGCTGCCCCTGGGTTACCGGCCCATGGTGCTGGACCAACTGCGCAGCATGGGTGGCACCCGCTTCTTCGTCTCCCTCAACGACAAGCCGCTGGCCATGCGCGTGCTGCCGGAAACCCCGCGCAAGCAGGCGGTGCTCGCCGAGGTGGAGGCGGTGTTGCGCGAGCGCCTGGGCAGACCGGTGGAGATGTCGCTGCACTTCGTCGAACCGGCGGATCTGCGGCTCTTCAACAGCGGCCTCAAGCTGGACGAGTTGCCGCGCTCCTGGGCCCACTACGCCCTGACCCTGGAGCCCCTCGATCCGCCGGTACTGGTGACGCAGATCCGCATCAGCCCCAACGAGTGGCTGTACCTCGCCTCGCTGCTGCCCGAGCCCTACGCCGGGCTGGAGGACCAGGGCCTGCCGGCCCAGCAATGGGGCTTCATCCTTATCACCAGCGCCTTCCTGCTGCTGTTCATCGGCCTGCTGGTGCGCTGGCAGAGCCGCCCCCTCAAGCGCCTGGCCGCCGCCGCGCGGGAAATGAACCTGGGCGCCGAGGTGCGCCCGCTGCCCGAGGCCGGTGGCAGCGAAGTGGTGGAGGTGAGCCGCGCCTTCAACGCCATGCGCGAGCGCATCAGCCGTTACCTGAGCGAGCGCAGCCAGCTGTTCAGCGCCATCTCCCACGATCTGCGCACCCCCATCACCCGTCTGCGCCTGCGGGTCGAACTGCTGGAGGACGAGGCCCAGCAGGCCAAGTTCAACCGCGACCTGGATGAACTGGAACTGTTGGTGAAGGGGGCGCTGCAGTGTGTGAAGGACACCGACATCCACGAGAACATCGAACAGGTGGACCTCAACCACCTGCTCCACAGCCTGGTGGAGCCCTACCTGGCCAACGGCCGGGTCACCCTCGACGGCGCCGCCCTCGAGCGCTACCCCGGCAAGCCGCTGGCGCTGCGGCGCTGCATCGGCAACCTGCTGGACAACGCCCTGAAGTACGGCGAGCGCGCCCACCTGCGGGTGGAGGACGGCCCTGGAGCCTTCGTCCTGCATGTGGACGACGAGGGCCCGGGAGTGCCGGAGCAGAAGCTGGAGCAGGTGTTCGAGCCGCATTTCCGCCTGGCCGGCCAGCAGCAGGGCTATGGCCTGGGCCTCGGCATCGCCCGCAGCCTGGCCCATAGCCACGGCGGCGGGCTGAGCCTGCGCAACCTGCGCGAGGGCGGCCTGCGGGTCACCCTGCGCCTGCCGCGCACAGGCGCTGACGCGCCCTAGGCGCCGGTGGCGAAGCCGGTGAGCGCCTCGCCATCCAGGCGGTAGCGCACCCACTCGTCCTGGGGCTTGGCGCCGATGGCCTGGTAGAAGTCGATGGCTGGCTGGTTCCAGTCCAGCACGCTCCACTCCAGGCGCCCGCAGCCATTGGCCACCGCCTCGCGGGCCAGGGCACGCAGCAGGTCCCGGCCCGCGCCCACGCCGCGCTTGGCCGGGGTGATGTAGAGGTCTTCCAGGTAGATCCCGTTGCGCCCCAGCCAGGTGGAGTAGCTGTAGAAGTACACCGCGTAGCCGATGGGCTGGCCGTCGCACAGGCACATCAGCGCCTTGGCCGGCGCGCCCTCGCTGAACAGCGTGCGCTGGATGTCCTCGACGCTGGCGATCACCTCATGGCGTGCGCGCTCGTAGTCGGCCAGTTCGATGATGAAGTCCAGGATCTGCTGGGCGTCGCCGGGTTGGGCGGGGCGAATCTCGATGTTCATGGGGCTCTCCAGTAAAGGGGCGCCCATGCTAGCGGCACAGGTAAGCTGCATGAAGTGCATTTATGTCATCAGGAGCTGAAAGCTGTGCATTACTTGCTGCGCCGCCTCGACCTCAACCTGCTGCTGGCCTTCGACGCCCTGCATCGCCACCGCAACGTCAGCATCGCCGCCAGCGAACTGGCCATCAGCGCCTCGGCCTTCAGCCATGCCCTGGCCCGCTTGCGCCAGGCCCTGGACGACGAACTCTTCCTGCGCCAGGGCAGCCGCATGCAGCCGACCCAACGGGCCGAGCAGCTCGCCGGCCCGGTGGCGGCCGCGTTGCGCACCCTTGGCGAGGGGCTGGAGCAGTGGGACCCGTTCGACCCCGCGCGCAGCCAGCGCACCTTCGTCTTCGCCGTCACCGACTACACCGCCTTCGCCCTCATGCCGGCCCTGGTGGAGCGCCTGCAGCGTCTCGCCCCGGGCATCCAGCTACGCCTGGTGCACGCCGAGCGCCAGGTCTCCATCGACGACCTGGCCAGCGGCCGCATCGACTTCGCCCTGGGCTACGGCGAAGAGCAGGACCAGTTGCCAGCGGGCATCCAGGTGCTGGACTGGTTCAGCGACGCCTACCAGGTCATCGCCCGGCGCGACCACCCCCGCGTGCAGGGCGCGCCCGACCTGGATGCCTACCTGGCCGAACGCCATGCGGTGGTGACGCCGTGGAACGAACCGAGTGGGGTGATCGATCAGGTGCTGGCACGCATGGGGCTGCGGCGCGACGTGGCGCTGTGGCTGCCCTCGGTACTCGCCGCGCCCTTCATCATCGGCGCCAGCGACCTCTTGATGACCGCCCCCGGCCACGCCGCCGAGACCCTGCGGGAGCTAGCCGGCATCGCCCTCTACCCGGCGCCCTTCGCCATCCCGCGCTACACCCTGCGGCTCTACAGCCACGCCCGCTACGCCGGCCGCGACGCCCATGCATGGATGCTGGAGCAACTGCAGGCGCTGCCGATCCGCTCGCGGTCGCCGAACTGAAATACCACTGTCATCAACTCGTCATCGCGGGCAGCGATGATGCAACTGCACCCAACGGGCAGTGGGTGCGTGCATATCGTTGTTTCCACATCGATCGTGCCCTCGCTGGGCAGGAACCGACCTTCAAAGGTCGGTTTTTTTTCGCCTGTGCATCCTGCCGCGGTTTCCCGACCTGAAAGCACATTGTGAAATTCCGGCTGGCCGCTCCTGACATCAGATCGCAACATCCCTCCTTCAGGATGCGCGCAGTTTTCCCCTCGGACCCCCGCCGTGACCCGTGCCGTACGTGATTGCCGCAAGCTCCTGGACACCATCGCCATGAACAACGAAGACGCCGCCATCGCCGTGATGAAGGCCGCCGAACGCATCGGCGATGCACACCTCAAACAGCAACTGCTGGAGATCATCCAGCGCATGCACCAGGACGCCGCCGACCTGCGCACCCTGCGCGAGCGCATCGACCAGCGCGCCTGAGCCAGTCGAGGTACTCGGGGGCGTGCATGGCGCCCCTCCGGTGCGCCGTGCCGATCGCGGCGTCCTCCAGTTCAGAGCGCAGGGAGCGGAGTCTCGTTCACCTTGCGGTACGTCAGCCGGCGCCGCCCAGCACGCCTTCGCGGCGCAGCAGGTCGAGCACCGCGTGCAGGTCGGGCAGCACGGCCAGGCAGCGGCGCCGGATGTCTTCGGGGGGCTGGGTCAGGTCCGGCACTATCAGCGTTGGCACGCCCGCGGCATGGGAAGCGGTCACGCCGGGGATGGAGTCCTCCACCGCCAGGCAGTCCGCCGGGGCCAGGCCCACGCGCTGTGCCGCCAGCAGATAGAGCGCCGGGTCGGGCTTGCCCAGGTCCACGTCGTCGCGGGTGACCACTACGTCGAAGTAGCCGTCGATGCCGCCCAGGGCCAGGTGCTCGTGGGCCGAGCGGCGGTGGGAGGAGGTGGCGATGGCCATCGGCCGACCGCTCTCGCGCATAGCGCTGAGCAGGGGGACGACGCCGGGCTTGAGCGGCAGGCCGTCCTCCAGCATGGAGGCCCTGTGGCGCAGGTAGGCGGCGCCGAAGTCGTTCAGCGGGAAGTCGGCGCCGTAGTGCCCGAACAGGCGCTGGCGGTAGGCCGGCCAGTCGATGCCCACCAGGCCCTC
The DNA here is from genome assembly GCF_001728945.1 of Pseudomonas sp. ENNP23. Classification (NCBI taxonomy): domain Bacteria; kingdom Pseudomonadati; phylum Pseudomonadota; class Gammaproteobacteria; order Pseudomonadales; family Pseudomonadaceae; genus Pseudomonas; species Pseudomonas sp. ENNP23. The sequence continues at coordinate 51,702 of NZ_LYSP01000017.1, read as the reverse complement.
GCACAGCGACTTGGCATCCGGCAGGCCGAGGGATTCGAGGGCGTGCAGGGAGCAGGCGAGGTTGAGGGTCTCGGTGTCCACCAGGGTGCCGTCGAGGTCCAGCAGGAAGCCGGCGATGCGGGGTGGGTTCATCGGCGAGTCTCCTGTGCCGTCGAAGGAGCCCGCATGCTGAACGATCCGAGTGGCGATGTCGCCTGGTTTCATGTGGCTAGGTGCCACCGACCCAGGCCAGGTCAGCCCCGGCGATGCGATAGCGGTCGCGCCCCTGTTGCTTGGCCTGGTACATCGCCGCGTCGGCGTCCTTGATCAGTTGGGTGTGGCTGCGCTCGTCACCAGGGCGGAACAGCGCCACACCGATGCTCACCTGCACCTCGGCGCTCTGACCTTCCAGTTGGTAGGGCTCGCGGACGGCAGCCAGCACTTTCTCCGCCACCGCATGTACCGCCGGGCGGTCGCACAGGGGGTGGACGAGCAGGGTGAACTCGTCGCCGGCCAGGCGGTAGACCAGATCGGCGCCGCGCAGGCTGGCGCGCAGGCGTCGTGCCACTTCGCGCAGCAGCGCATCGCCGGCGTCGTGGCCGAGGGCGTCGTTGACCCGTTTGAAACCGTCCAGGTCGAGGAACATCAGGGCGAAGGCTTCGCCGTGGCTGTCGGCACGCTGCATCAGTGTCGGCAGGTGGTCGTACAGCGCCCGGCGGTTGGGCAGGCCGGTGAGCGGGTCCTGCAGGGCCTCGCGGCGCAGGCGGTCTTCTCGCTGCTTGCGCTGGCTGATCTCGTGGAGGAAGGCGTTGAACAGTACCCTGCCGCCGGCCCGCAGGACGTCGATGTGCACTTCCAGGGGGATCAGTTGGCCGTCCCGGTGCAGGGCGTCCAGTTCGATGCGCCGGCCCAGCACCTGGTGCTCGCCGGTCTGCAGGTAGTGGCGCAGGCCGTTGAGGTGCGCCTGGCGCATGGGCTCGGGAATGAGCAGGTCGTGCATGGCCTGGCCGATGGCTTCGTCCCGGGTCCAGCCGAACAGCGCCTCGGCAGCGCGGTTCCAGGCACTGATGCGGCCCTCGCTGTCCATCGCCACGTAGGCGTCCTGGGTGTGTTCCAGCACCGCGCGCAGTTCCATTTCACGCTCTGCCAGGGCTTGGGTGCGCTCATGGACGCGCTGCTCCAGGGTGCGTTGCAGCTCCGCCAGGTGGGCCTCGGTGTGCTTGCGTGCATCGATGTCGTTGATCACCGCGAGGAAGTGCTCCAGGGCGCCACGGCGGTCGAGCTGCTTGGTCACCGTGATGCTCACCCAGATCTGGCGGCCGTCCTTGCGCACGTAGCGCTTTTCCAGCTCGTAGCGGTCGATCTCGCCGCGGATCAGTCGCTGCACCTGTACCAGGTCGGCATTCAGGTCCTCGGGCACGGTGACGTCCGCGAAGCTCATGCCGGCCAGCTCCACGCGGCTGTAGCCGAGCAGTTCGACCAGCGCCTGGTTGACCCGTAGCCAGCGCCCTTCGGGGCTGATCACGGCAAGACCGGAGCCGACGCGCTCGAAGAGCATCTCGAAGCGGCCTTCCGCCTCCCGGGCCAGGCGCCGCGAGTCGAGGGCCGCCTCGCGCAGGTGGAATTCGCGGGCGACCAGGGCCGCCAGGTCTTCCAGCACCCGGCGTTGTTCGTCGGTGAGCTGCCGAGGGCGGTTGTCGATGGCGCACAGGGTGCCTAGGGCGAAGCCGTCGCGGGTGCGGATCGGCGTGCCGGCATAGAAGCGGATGTGGGGTGCCCCGAGCACCAGGGGGGTGTCGCGGAAGCGGGCGTCGGTGCGGGTGTCCTCCACCACCAGGGTGCCGCTGCCGCCAATGGTGTGGGCGCAGAAGGCGGCGTCGCGCGGAGTTTCCTGCACGTCCAGCCCCACCCGGGACTTGAACCACTGGCGGTGCTCGTCCACCAGGGACACCAGGGCGATGGGCACACCCAGGCTGCTGGCCAGTACGCGGGTGATGCGGTCGAACACCTGCTCTGGCGGTGTGTCGAGGATTTCCAGGCTGCGCAGCAGATGGAGGCGTTCGGCTTCGTGTTGAGCGTTGCTCATGGGGGTCAGGGTTCGCTTGGCTTTGCTACAGCCTAGTAGAGCGTCACCCAGCATGTGTTCATGAATTCCGGGCCGCCCCCTGGAGGAAGAACTGCTCGCCTTTGCGCCGGAAGGTCAGGCCGCCGGCCACCTCACCTCCGGCAACTGCTCGAACGCCGGTCGGGCGAACAGGAAGCCCTGGTAGAGGTGGACACCCAACGCCCGGAGCTTGGCCAGCTCCTCGCCGGTCTCCACCCCCTCGGCGATGACCTCGATGGACAGCGCCTGGCAGACGCCGAGAATGCCCCGGACGATGGCCTCGCGCACCGGGTCCTGGTCGATGTTGCGGATCAGCGCCATGTCCAGCTTGATGATGTCCGGCTGGAACTCGGCCAGCAGGTTGAGGCCGGAATAGCCGGCGCCGAAGTCGTCGATGGCGGTCTTGAAACCCTGCTTGCGGTACTCGGCGATGATGCTTTTCAGGTGGGCCTTGTCCACCAGCTCCTCACCCTCGGTGATCTCGAAGATCAGCCGGCTGGTCGGGAAGCCGAAGCGCCGTGCCGCGTCCAGGGTGGCGCGGATGCAGGTGGCGGCCTGGTAAACGGCGTTGGGCAGGAAGTTGATGCTGACGTAGCAAGGCACGTCCAGGCGTGCGGCCAACTCCACGGCCTTCACCCGGCAGGCCTGGTCAAAGGCGTAGCGGTTCGCCTCGGTGACCTGCTCCAGCACGCTGCTCGCACCCTGGCCGTCGAGCCCGCGCACCAGGGCTTCGTAGGCGAACAGGCTGCCGTCACGCAGGTCCACGATGGGCTGGAACGCCATGCTGAAGTCGAAGTCGAGTGCGTTGCCGTCACGGCAGTGGGCGCAGGGGCTTGGGCGATCGGTCGGGGTGTACATGCAGGCTCTCCATGAGGGAAGCGAAGTGTGAGTCCCGTCACGCCTTAATGCTAGACGCCCGTTTCAGGGGGCGCAGGTGGCAGTTTGTCGGTCGTTGGGAAGCCGCGGGCGGATGTCGGCGCCGGCCTGCATCGAAGCCGGCTCCTGCCTGGGCGCCTGCCTGCTGATGACCGAGCTGCGTCAGCGCAAGAGTGCTCAGCCCTGGCGGAAGGCGACGCCTCGGCGGGTGAGGGTGATGGTCCGGGCATCGACCAGCAGGCGGCCTTGGGCATCACAGGTTTCGGACCAGTCGAGCTGGGCCCGGATGAGGCCGAGTTCATCGAGGTCGCGCAGGCCGATCAGCACCCGCTGAGGGTCGCCGTCGAGGTGGCGGGCATCGCGAGGGTGTTCCTCGCTGAGTTGTTCGATCAGGGCGCGCAGGAGTTGGGTACGGCTTTGTATATCCATGGACTGGTAGGGCGCAGTCGGATTCATGGGGTGGGATTCTAGACCAGCCTCTCCGCTCCGGGGCACCCATCGATCCACAGATGGGGCAACGTTTTTTTCACCGTATCTTGATGGGCGCTTTACGGCCGCTTGGCCAGTCTGTGGGCCAATCGAACGAGGACACGCCCATGCCCCGAGGCCCGCACTTCTCACTCACTCTCGCGGCTGTGGCGGCATTGCTGCTGCTCTGCATCACCGCAGCCCAGGCCCGCACGCCGCCCCTGGATGCCCCGACAGCCCGATCCCGGGTCGCTCCGGTGGAGTTCGCCGCCCGCCCGACAGGAACCCAGGGGAACTTCAATCGTCCGGGCGGATGATGCCCTTGCGCACGGCGTAGAGGACCAGCCCTGGCACGTCGTGGATGTCCAGCCGCTTCATGATCTGCGCCCGGTGCGCCTCCACCGTCTTCACGCTCAGGCACAGGCCGTCGGCGATGGCGCGGGTCGAAGCCCCCCGGCAGATCAGCCGGAGTATCTCCACCTGGCGCTGGGTCAGCTCGGCATCCATCTCGTCGCGGCTCGCCAGAGCCTGCTCGATCACCGGCTGTGCCACGGCGGAACTCAGGTAGCACTGGCCCCGGTCCACGGCCTTGAGGGCCATGTGCAGCTCGGACATGGCCGCATCCTTGAGCAGGTAGCCGGCGGCACCCTTCTTCAGCGCAGAGAGCACCAGCTCCGCCTCGGCGTGCATCGAGAGCATCAATACGCGGGATTCCGGTACCTGGTGGCCCAGGCGTTGCAAGGCTTCTAGCCCGTCGAGGCCGTGCATGGAAATGTCCAGGAGGATGATGTCGGGTCGCAGGCGCTCGGCCATGGCAACGGCCTGTTCGCCATCTTCCGCTTCACCGACGACTTCGTAGCCTTCGAGTTCGTTGACCATGGCGCGGACGCCTACGCGAATCAGGGCGTGGTCGTCGGCCAATAGCAGTCGACAGGTCATGGGCGCTCCTTGCTCATTGCGAGACTCGGGTACTCCTGACGCACGGCGCGCCCCGAAAAGGCAGGCCGTACAGCTACGGAGTAGCACCGAACGCAAAAGTTCGCCTCTTTGGTCCGGACGAACGGTAGCAACCGGCCATCATCGATGGCCGGGGAGCGGAAGGCCCTAGCGTGCGCTTTCGTGCGCGCGTGGGTTGGACTGGCCGCGGGCGTATTGCACGATCACTTCCGACAGACGGCCGAGGGGCTCCGTCACCTGGGCTGCGCCCATGCGCAGCGCCTCCTTGGGCATGCCGAAGACCACGCAGCTGGCCTCGTCCTGGGCTACGGTGCGGGCGCCGGCCTCACGCATGGCCAGCAGGCCACGGGCGCCGTCATCGCCCATGCCGGTCATGATCACGCCCATGGCGTTGTGCCCGGCGTGGCGCGCCACCGAGCGGAACAGCACGTCCACCGAGGGCCGGTGGCGATTGACCGGGGGAGCGTCGATCACCTCCACCAGGTACTGCGCGCCGCTGCGCTTGAGCTGCATGTGCCTGCCGCCCGGGGCCACCAGGGCCAGGCCCGGCCGTACCCGGTCCATGTGCCGCGCCTCGCGCACCTCGATGGCGCAGATGCTGTCCAGGCGCTGGGCGAAGGCGGCGGTGAACTTCTCCGGCATGTGCTGGACGATGACGATCCCGGGGCAGTCCACCGGCAATTGGCGCAGCACCACTTCCAGGGCCTGGGTGCCGCCGGTGGAAGTGCCCAGCGCCACCACCCGGTCGGTGGTGGACAGGGTGGTGGGACGGGGAGCGGGTGCCTCCTTGGTGGGGGCTGTCGCCACGGGTGGGGAGGGCATCGCGCGTGGGTGGCTGCGAGCGGCAGCCTCGATCTGCCGGATCAGCTCGCCAGACAGTTGCTGAAGGCTGTCCTTCAACCCCTGGCGGGCCTTGGCGAACACCCCAACGGCACCGGCGGCGAGGGCCTCCAGGGTCACCGCCGCGCCTTTCTCGGTCAGCGTCGAGCAGATGATCGCCGGGGTCGGGCGCTCGGCCATGATCTTGCGCAGGAAGGTGATGCCGTCCATGCGTGGCATTTCCACGTCAAGCACCAGCACGTCGGGCCATTGCTTGCGCATCTTGTCCAGGGCGAACAGCGGGTCGGCGGCCTGGCCGATCACCTGGATGCCGGGATGGTTGTCGAGGCACGCGGTGAGCACCTGGCGCACCAGGGCCGAGTCGTCGACGATGAAGACCTTGATCATGGCGGCGTTCTCCCTGGCCGGGCTCATGTGCGTTGGTAGACCGAGGGGCGGACCGCTCGCAGCGGCAGCTTGAAGCCGTGCAGGCTTTCGGCGTGGCCGATGAAGAACAGGCCCTCCGGGCGCAAGCGCTCCACCAGCCGCTCGACGATGCCGCGCTTCTCGTCCTGGCCGAAGTAGATCAGCACGTTGCGCAGGAAGATCACGTCGAAGGGGCCGATCTCCCGGGGGATCGGCCGGGTCAGGTTGAGTTCGGCGAACATCACCCGGTGACGCAGCGCCTGGTTGATGCGGAACAGCCCGGCGCTTTCCTCCACGCCGCGCAGGCAGTAACGCTGCAGCCAGCCGGGGGGGAAGTGCTCGGTCTGCTCCATGGGGTAGGTGGCGCTGCGGGCCTTTTCCAGCATGCGCAGGCTGAGGTCGCTGGCGAAGATGGACCAGTCCTTGGTCCGGGCATGTTCGGCGAGGGTCATCGCCATGCTGAAGGCCTCCTGGCCGGATGAGCTGGCCGCGCTCCACAGGTGCAGCGGTTTGCGCTGGTGGGCGGCCCACTCGCCGAGCTCCTTGAAGTGCTGCGGCTCGCGGAAGAAATAGGTTTCATTGGTGGTCAGCAGGTCCACCACCAGGCGCCGCTCGTCCTGGTTGGCGGGATCGCCGAGCAGGCGCAGGTAGTCGCTGAAGGAGTCAACGCCCACCGCCCGCAGCCGGCCCATCAGGCGGCCGGCCATGAGGATGCGCTTCTGATCGGTCATGTGGATGCCCGAAGCCTCCAGCATCAACTGCTGCAACTGCCGGAAGTCGGCGTCGCTGAGCTTGGGCAACTGCCGGTGGGGCATCAGCCGGCCTGCTGGGCGAGGCTCAGCTGGCGGATGTCCTCCAGCGACAGCACCCGCCGCACGTCGAGGATGATGGTGAAGCCGCGCTCGTCCCGGGCCATCCCGGCGATGAAGTCGGTACGGATGCCGGCGCCGAAGGGCGGTGCCTGCTCCACCTGATCCGTCTCGATGTCCAGCACGGCATCCACGGCATCCACCACCAGGCCGATGCGCTGGTGCTGTTCGTCCAGGTCCAGCTCGATGATGACGATGCAGGTGCGCTTGTTCGGCACGCTCAGGTCCTGACCGAAGCGCGCCGCCAGGTCCATCACCGGTACCACGTTGCCGCGCAGGTTGATCACCCCGTGGATGAAGATCGGCATCATCGGCACGGTGGTGACCTGACCGTATTCGATGATTTCCCGCACCAGGTCGATGGGCAGCGCGTAGCGTGCATCGCGCACCCGGAAGGACAGCTGCTGCACGCTTTCCGCCGCCTCGCTGGCCAGGACTGCCTGGAGTTCGCTCATGCCGCTCCCCTCAGTTGAAGTTGACGAAGTGGCCTTCATCGGCCACCGGCTGGGGCTTGCGGGCCACGGCGGTGCTCGGCTTGCGCAGCTCGCGCACGGCCGCAGGGCGCTCCGTCCGCACGGTCGAGGCGGCCCGCGCGCTGGTCGCTTCGAGGCGGAAGTAGTTGATCAGCTCGAGCAACTGTCCGGCCTGGGCGTTCATCTCCTCGGCGGTGGCCGCCAGCTCCTCGGAGGCGGAGGCGTTCTGCTGGGTGATCTGGTTCATCTGGCCCATGGCGATGTTGATCTGCGACGCGCCGGTGCTCTGCTCGCGGGAGGCGGCGGTGATCTCCTGCACCAGATCGGAGGTCTTCTGGATGTTCGGCACGATCTCGTCCAGCAGGTGCCCGGCCTGCTCGGCCAGTTGCACGCTGTTGCTGGCCACGCCGCCGATCTCCTGGGCGGCCACCTGGCTGCGCTCGGCGAGCTTGCGCACTTCGGCGGCGACCACCGCGAAGCCCTTGCCGTGGTCGCCGGCGCGGGCAGCCTCGATGGCGGCGTTGAGGGCCAGCAGGTTGGTCTGGTAGGCGATGTCGTCGATGATGCCGATCTTGTTGGCGATCTGCTTCATGGCCTGGACCATCTCGCCCACCGCCTGGCCGCCCTGCACGGCGTCATTGGCGGCCTTGCCGGCGATGCCGTCGGTGATCTGCGCGCTTTCGGTGTTCTGCGCGATGGAGGCGGACATCTGCTCCACCGAGGCCGTGGTCTCCTCGACGCTGGCCGCCTGTTCAGTGGCCGCCTGGCTGAGGGACTGGGAGGTGGCGCTGACTTCCTCTGAAGCCGAGGACAGCGAGTCGGCGGCGCTGCGCACGTCACTGATCACGGTGCGCAGGCGCTCGGTCATGTGCTTCATGGAGGCCAGCAGGCGGCCGGTCTCGTCGCGGCTGTCCACCTCGATCTCGGTGGACAGGTCACCTTCGGCCAGCTTGTCGGCCACGGCCACCGCGCTGTTCAGGGGACGGGTGATGGAGCGGGTGACGAAGATGCCGATGGCGAATCCGAGCACGGCGGCAATGATCATCAGAGTGATCAACTGGGCGCGTGAGCCAAGGTAGATCTCGGTGATGGTGTCGTTGGCCTCCTTGGCGCTGGCGTCCTTCTGGGTCACCAGCTCGGAGAACAGCTTGTCGGCGCTGTCTCCCTGGGCGCGCAGCTCGGGCATCAGCGCGGTGAACTCGGTATCACTGGCCAGGGGGACGGTCTTGCTCAGTTCGAGCATCTGCCGCACCACTTTTTCGTAACCCGCCAGGCTCGCTTCCATCTCTGCCAGCTTGGCCATGGACTGTTCGCTCTTGAAGCTGCCCCGAGCGCTGTTGACGTGCTCATGCACGCTCTGCAGCGCCTCCACGACCTGGTCGGCGGTGCGCTGGCGTTCCTCCACGGTGGTGGCCAGCAGGTGGCTGCGCAGGTTACGACCGATGTAGATGAGGTCAATGTTGCCTCTCATCATGGTCTTCAAGGCACCGACTTCGCCCAGGTACATCTGGTCAGTGAGGTCGTTGACCCTGTGCAGGTTGGCGATGCCCAGCCCACCCACCGCAGCGGTGAGCAGCACCACCAGAGTGAAGCCGGCGATCAGCCGGGCTCCGATTTTCATGTTGCGGATGAATTGCATGGTGAGGCTCTCCTACTGACCCGCGAGATCGGGCCGTGCTGGTACGGGGTTGGCGAGGGTGCGCGGTTCTGCGTCCGCGTTCTGTTGCAGGTGCTGGAGCAGGCTGGCGATGTCGAGGATCAGCGCCACCTGGCCGGAGCCGAGGATGGTGGAGCCGCTGATGCCGCGAAGGTGTTCGAAGAGCAGGCCGAGGGGCTTGATCACCGTCTGCAGCTCGCCGTGCAGCTCGTCGACGATCAGCCCGGCCTGGCGCCGCCCGAGGCTGACCACCACGATGTTGCGCCGGCCATGGGCGCTGCAGGGCAGGTCGAAGTGGGCGGCCAGGTCGATGCAGGGCAGGGGCCGGCCGCGCAGCTCGATGTGGCCGTAGGCACGACGGCCGAGGCGCGTCTCGTCCAGTTCCAGGCACTCGGTGACCAGGTTCAGCGGCACCACGAAATGCTCGCCGCCCAGGCTCACCAGGAAACCGTCGATGATGGCCAGGGTCAGTGGCAGGCGGATGCGGAAGGTGCAGCCCTGGCCGGGGCGTGAGTCGATCTCGATGCTGCCGCGCAGGGCCTCGATGGCGCTGCGCACCACGTCCATGCCGACGCCCCGGCCGGAGAGGTCGGAGACGTTGTCGGCAGTGGAGAAGCCGGCGGCGAAGATCAGCCGCTGCACCTCGTGTTCCGGCGGGTTGGCCTGCGGGTCCAGCAGGCCGCGCTCGATGGCCTTCTCGCGGATACGTGCAGTGTTCAGACCCCGGCCGTCGTCGCTCACCTCGATGACGATCATTCCCGACTCGTGGTAGGCGTTGAGCCCCAGGTGACCCTCGGCGCTCTTGCCGGCGGCCAGGCGCTGTTCGGCGGGTTCGATGCCGTGGTCGATGGCGTTGCGCACCAGGTGGGTGAGGGGGTCGGCGAGCTTGTCGATCACCGTCTTGTCCAGCTCGGTGTCGGCGCCGCGGATCTCCAGGCGGATGTCCTTGCCCAGTTGCTGGCTGACGTCGCGCACCACCCGGTGGAAGCGGTTGAAGGTGTCGCCGATCTCGATCATGCGCAGCTTCAGCGCCGCCTCGCGAATCTGTTCCACGCGCTGGTTCACCGTCTGGGCGCTCTCCTGGCACTGCGGGTTGCCGTGTTCCTGGGCCTGCATGCGGGCGGCGGCAGCGCTGATCACCAGCTCGCCCACCAGGTTGATCAGCTCGTCGAGCTTGTGGGCGGCCACCTTCACCAGGGTGCTTTCCGTGTTCGGTGTGCGGCGCTCGCCGTCGCGGCGGGTTTTCTGCTGGCGGGCGAGGGCGGCGTCCACCGCTTGGGGGGCCACCAGTCCCTGTTCCACCAGCACCGCGCCCAGGGGCGGTCTCTCCGCCGGGGCGCTGGCCTGGACGGCCAGGCCCTGCTGCAGTTCGTGTTCGGTGAGCAGGCCGGCGGCGACGAGGATGCCGCCGATGCGCTCGTCGGCCTCCGGCAGCGCCTGGATCAGCCGCAGGCAATCGTCCAGGGTGCTGGCCGGCGGCAGCATGCGCAGGGTGCAGAAGTCGCGGATGAACTCGAAGACGTCCTCGATCTCGGTCTTGCTCGCCGGGGTGTCCAGGTCGATCTCCAGGCCCAGGTAGCAGGTTTCCGGGTCCATCTCGGCGAAGGGCGGCAGGCTGTCGTCGAGTACTTCCAGGGCGGTGATCGTGCCCAGACGTCCCAGGTACTGGACGAAGGAGATCGGGTCGAAACCGTTGCGCAGCAGGTCGCCGTCGAAGCGCAGCGACAGGTGCCAGGCGCCGTTGCCGCGCTCTTCCCGCAGGGCGGCCGGGGCATCGACGGCCTCGACCACGGCGGCCAGGGGTTCGCCCAGGTGCTCGGCCAGGGCCGCCAGCAGCTCGGCCTGGTGCGCTTCGTCCACCGGCAGCTCGCCGGTCTCCGGGTCGATCAGGGCGATCATCGAGACGATCTCGTCGAGGCAGCGCAGCATCAGCGAGACCAGCGACGGCTCCAACTGGCGCTGACCGTCGCGCACTGCCATCAGCAGGTTTTCCAGGTGGTGGGTGAAGCTGGCCAGCGGGGTCAGGGAGAACAGCCCGGCCGAGCCCTTGAGGGTGTGCATGGCGCGGAACAGGCCGTTGATGGCCTCGGCGTCGTCAGGCTGCTGATCCAGTTGCAGCAGGTATTCCTCGGCTTGCTGGCTGAGGTCGCGGGCTTCTTCGATGAACCCCTGCAGCAGTTGGCTCCACTGGTCTCCGTTGAGCATGGCGGTCTCCGCTCAGGCCGTGGACGTGGCTGCGGCCGGGAGCAGGTGCTCCAGGCGCAGCAGGGTGATGAGTTCCAGAGGGCCGCCCTGGATGCCTTCCATGACCAGCACGGCGCCGTTGCCGAGCACCTGCCGACGCAGCGCCAGGAGCAGTTGCAGGCCGGCGCTGTCGAGGTCTTCCAGGGCGTGCAGGTCCAGTCGCCAGGGTTGGTCGGCAGCCTGCTCGGCCAGCCGCGCGGTCAGCTCGGCGTGGGCATCGGCCACCTCGTAGATGGTCAGGCTGCCCTCCAGTTCGAGGTGCCCGGGGGATTTCACATGGACCGTGAGCATTTCAACCCACCAGCTTCTCGACAGCGGCCAGCAACTGTTGCGGCTGGAACGGTTTGACGATCCAGGCACGGGCGCCGGCGGCCTGGCCTTCGGCCTTCTTCGCCTGCTCGCTCTCGGTGGTGAGCATGACGATGGGGGTGAAACGGTAGTCCTTGCTGTTCTTGATCTCCTTCACCAGGCTGATGCCGTCCAGGTTGGGCATGTTCACGTCGCTGATGATGAGGTTGATCTTCTGCCCGTTGAGCTTGGTCAGGGCGTCGCGGCCGTCGACGGCTTCGATGACCTGGTGGCCGGCGCCGCCCAGGGTCATCTTCACCAGTTGTCGCATCGAGGATGAGTCGTCGACGATGAGGATGGTCTTGCTCATGTGTGGCTCCCGGATCAGAAAAAGGTGACTTCGTTGTCGGCCGGCTTGGCACGCCGGCCGGTGCGTTCTTCGTCGGTGGTGAACTGTCGGCGCAGCTCGGCCAGCCAGCGCTGTGGCTCGCCGAGGATCGAGTCCTGGCTTTGCACGGCCTGGCGCAGGCGCTCGATGTCGTGCTGCAGGTGGTCGAGCATCTGGTCGGTGCGGTCCTGGAACTGCATGCCGACGATGATCTGCTGGATGTCGCCCTGGGTGGTGCGGGCGTCCTGCTGCAGGGCGATGGCGCTCTCGGCCAGTTCGTCGAGGTTGGTGCCCAGGTCCTTCATGATTTCCCCGGCTACCTGGTCCAGGTAGCGCAGGTTGTTTTCCTCGCTGCTGGACAGCTCGGCGGCGGCACTGACGGTGCCGCGGATGGCCTGGTTGATCTCGCCGACCTTTTCCACCATGCGCTGGCCGGTCTCGGCAGAAAGGCTGGAGAGTTTGCGCACCTCGTCGGCCACCACCGAGAAGCCGCGTCCATAGTCCCCGGCGCGGGCCGCTTCGATGGCGGCGTTGAGGGCCAGCAGGTTGGTCTGGCTGGCGATGTCCTGGACGTGCTTGGACATGCTCTGCAGTTCGGTGGCGTAGCTGTCCAGGTGGCCGATGGTGTTGAGCAGCTCGGTCTTGCGATCGGCGGACTTGTGGAAGGCGGTGGTGACTTCGTCCAGGCGCTGCTGAGCGTGGCGCAGGTTGTCGGCGACGCCGGAGCCACCCACCACGTTCTCCGAGCGTTGCAGGGTCTGGTCCAGGCGCTGGGCGAGGCTGGAGAAATGCTGGAACAGCTGGCCGATGTTGCTGGACACCAGCTCGCGCACCTGGCCGAGGTTCTGCCCCCAGGCCGGCAGCACGCTGACCAGCAGCGGCACGCAATCGGCCTGCACCGGCGTGCTCGGCAGGTCATCCACCTGGGGTTCGCGTGTCGGCGGCGTGCTGCGTGGACGCAGCGCGACGGCGGCGCCCGCCGCCAGTGCCAGGCCCGCTCCGGTGACCCAGGGCTGACCGAGTCCGAGGCCGGCGAAGCCGAGGAGGAGGGCGAGGCAGAGGAGGGAGTAAGCCAGCACGGGACACGTCCTGTGAGATGCGCAATGTTCGAAAAGATAGGTCGCGCCTGGGGGGCTCGATATAGGGATTCCCCCTAGGGGCCCTAGGGGCGCTGGCAGGGGGCGGAGTGCCGGGTCGCGCGCCGACGGGCACCTGGGAGTGGGTGTGAAGGCGTGGCGCTTCGGTGGCCGGTTGCGGATTTTGCCAAGCGCGTCAGGCGCTTGCGTTCACGCGGCGCTTTGTAACGACCCCGTGACCATCGACAATCCCTTTGTTACCCAGGGCCTTTCGGGGCGTGTTTAGACTGCTGGTCAGCGCAAGCACCGACTTGCATGACCAATAAGAACAACAAGGTATTGCCGATGAATGCTCTGTCTCGCCTGACTGCTGCCGTCTCCCTCGCATCGCTGTTCCCCCTGTCCGCCCTCGCCGGCGAAGTGGAAGTCCTGCACTGGTGGACCTCCGGCGGCGAAAAGCGCGCGGCCGACACCCTGAAGAAACTCGTCGAAGAGAAAGGCCACTCCTGGAAGGACTTCGCCGTTGCCGGTGGCGGAGGCGAGGCGGCCATGACCGTGCTGAAGACCCGCGCTGTGTCCGGCAACCCGCCCTCGGCGGCCCAGATCAAGGGCCCCGACATCCAGGAATGGGGCGAGTTGGGCCTGCTCACCGAGATGGACGAAGTGGCCGAGGAGGGCAGGTGGGACACGCTGCTGCCCAAGCAGGTGGCCAGCATCATGCAGCACGACGGCCACTATGTGGCGGTGCCGGTGAACGTGCACCGGGTCAACTGGCTGTGGATCAACCCCGAGGTGTTCAAGAAGGCCGGTGCCACGCCGCCCGCCACCCTCGACGAGTTCTTCGCCGCCGCTGAAAAGCTCAAGGCCGCCGGCTTCATCCCCGTCGCCCACGGCGGCCAGCCCTGGCAGGACGGCACCGTGTTCGAGGACCTGGTGTTCGCCATCCTCGGCCCCGAGGGCTACCACAAGGCCTTCGTCGAGCAGGACAAGGCGACCCTTACCGGCGAGCCCATGGTCCAGGCCTTCGCCGCGCTGAAGAGGCTGCGCGGCTACCTCGACGCCGACGCCGCCGGCCGAGACTGGAACAGCGCCACCGGCCTTGTGATCAGCGGCAAGGCCGGCATGCAGATCATGGGCGACTGGGCCAAGAGCGAGTGGACCGCCGCCGGCAAGGTGGCGGGCAAGGACTACCAGTGCCTGCCGTTCCCCGGCACCCAGGGCAGCTTCGCCTACAACATCGACTCCCTGGCCATGTTCAAGCTGAGCGACGCGGAGAACCGCAAGGCCCAGAACGACCTGGCGCGGACGGTGATGGAGCCGCAGTTCCAGCAGTTCTTCAACCAGGAGAAGGGCTCGATCCCGGTGCGCCTGGACCAGGACATGTCCAGCTTCGACGCCTGCGCCCAGCAGTCCATGAAGGACTTCAAGGCCGCCGCTGCCGGCAACGGCCTGCAGCCCAGCCTGTCCCATGGCATGGCCGCCTCCAGCTACGTGCAGGGCGCGGTGTTCGACGTGGTGACCAACTTCTTCAACGACCCCGCCGCCGACCCGAAGAAGGCCGCCCAGCAACTGGCTGCCGCGATCCAGGCCGTCCAGTAACCGCCGATTGACCCGCCCACGGCGCAGGCCCCGCTGCCTGCGCTGCGGGCCCGGCCGTGCCGAATTTCCCCTGCCAACCCGGAGCGCCCCATGAGTTCGACCGCCGCCTTCGCCAAGGCCTCACCGCTGGATGCGCTGCAGCGCTGGCTACCCAAGCTGGTGCTGGCGCCGAGCATGCTCATCGTGCTGGTGGGCTTCTACGGCTACATCCTCTGGACCTTCGTCCTGTCCTTCACCAACTCGCGCTTCATGCCCAGCTACAAGTGGGTGGGCCTGCAGCAGTACCAGCGCCTGTGGGACAACGACCGCTGGTGGGTGGCGAGCCAGAACCTGCTGGTGTACGGCGGGCTGTTCATCGCCATCAGCCTGGTGATCGGCGTGTTCCTCGCCGTGCTGCTGGACCAGCGCATCCGCCGCGAAGGCTTCATCCGCACCGTCTACCTCTACCCCATGGCGCTGTCGATGATCGTCACCGGCACCGCCTGGAAGTGGCTGCTCAACCCCGGCCTGGGGCTGGACAAGCTGCTGCGCGACTGGGGCTGGGAAGGCTTCCGCCTGGACTGGCTGGTGGACCCGGAGCGGGTCGTCTACTGCCTGGTGATCGCCGCCGTCTGGCAGTCCTCGGGCTTCGTCATGGCGCTGTTCCTCGCCGGCCTGCGCGGGGTCGACCCGTCGATCATCCGCGCCGCCCAGGTGGACGGCGCCAGCCTGCCGACCATCTACCTGCGCATCGTCCTGCCGAGCTTGCGCCCGGTGTTCTTCAGCGCGCTGATGATCCTCGCCCACATCGCCATCAAGAGCTTCGACCTGGTGGCAGCGATGACCGCCGGCGGCCCCGGCTACGCCTCCGACCTGCCGGCGATGTTCATGTACGCCCACACCTTCACCCGTGGGCAGATGGGCCTGGGTGCCGCCAGCGCCATGCTCATGCTCGGCGCCGTGCTGGCGATCATCGTGCCCTACCTGTATTCCGAACTGAGGAACAAGCGCCATGACTAGCCTGGCCGGAAAGTCCCCGCTCAGCGTCAGCCGCCTGGCCATCCACGCCACCCTGGTCCTCGCCTGCGCGCTGTACCTGGTGCCGCTGGTGGTGATGCTGCTGACCAGCTTCAAGACCCCCGACGACATCCGCACCGGCAACCTGCTGTCCCTGCCGGATGCCTTCACCCTGATCGGCTGGGCCAAGGCCTGGGCCAGCGTCGGCGGCTACTTCTGGAACTCGGTGATGATCACCGTGCCGGCGGTGCTGATCTCCACGCTGCTCGGCGCGCTCAATGGCTATGTGCTGTCCATGTGGCGCTTCCGGGGTTCGCAGTTGTTCTTCGGTGCGCTGCTGTTCGGCTGCTTCCTGCCGTTCCAGGTGGTGTTGCTGCCCGCGTCCTTCACCCTCGGCAAGCTGGGGCTGGCCAACACCACCGGCGGCCTGGTGCTGGTGCACGTGGTGTACGGCCTGGCCTTCACCACGCTGTTCTTCCGCAACTTCTACGTGAGCATCCCCGATGCCCTGGTGCGGGCGGCGCGGCTCGACGGCGCGGGGTTCTTCACCATCTTCGGGCGCATCCTGCTGCCCATGTCGGTGCCCACCGTCATGGTCTGCCTGATCTGGCAGTTCACCCAGATCTGGAACGACTTCCTCTTCGGCGTGGTGTTCGCCAGCGGCGACAGCCAGCCCATCACCGTGGCCCTCAATAACCTGGTCAACACCAGCACCGGGGCCAAGGAATACAACGTCGACATGGCCGCCGCGATGATCGCCGGCCTGCCGACCCTGCTCGTCTACGTATTCGCCGGCAAGTACTTCCTGCGCGGCCTCACCGCCGGTGCGGTGAAGGGCTGAAAAGCGGCTGCGCCCGTTCGCGGCGCTTCTGATTAGTGGAGATCGACATGGCAACCCTCGAACTGCGCAACGTGAACAAACGCTACGGCAGCGGCCTGGCCGACACCCTCCGGGACATCGAACTGTCCATCGACTCGGGCGAGTTCCTGATCCTCGTCGGGCCTTCGGGCTGCGGCAAATCCACCCTGATGAACTGCATCGCCGGGCTGGAAGCCATCAGCGGCGGCGCCATCCTCGTGAACGGCCAGGACATCAGCAGCATGAGCCCCAAGGACCGGGACATCGCCATGGTGTTCCAGTCCTACGCCCTGTACCCGACCATGAGCGTGCGCGAGAACATCGCCTTCGGCCTGAAGATCCGCAAGCTGCCGTCCGCCGAGATCGAGGCGGAGGTGAGCCGCGTGGCCAAGCTGCTGCAGATCGAGCACCTGCTGGAGCGCAAGCCCGGCCAGCTCTCCGGCGGCCAGCAGCAGCGCGTCGCCATGGGCCGGGCCCTGGCACGGCGGCCGAAGATCTACCTGTTCGACGAGCCGCTCTCCAACCTCGACGCCAAGCTGCGGGTGGAGATGCGCACCGAGATCAAGCTGATGCACCAGCGGCTGAAGACCACCACCGTCTACGTCACCCACGACCAGATCGAGGCCATGACCCTGGGCGACAAGGTGGCGGTGATGAAGGATGGCGTCATCCAGCAGTTCGGCACCCCGCAGCAGATCTACAACGACCCGGCCAACCTCTTCGTCGCCGGCTTCATGGGCTCGCCGCCGATGAACTTCATCCCCCTGCGCCTGCAGCGCCGCGACGGCCAGTTGTGGGCGCTGCTGGACAGCGGCCAGGACCGCTGCGAGCTGCCCCTGGGCGAGCGCGGGGCCGGGTTCGAGGAGCGTGACGTGATCCTCGGGATACGCCCGGAGCAGATCCTCGGTACCGCGCCGGACAGCCGTGGCACCCCGGGCGTGCGGGTCGAGGTGGAGGTGGTCGAGCCCACCGGCCCGGACACCCTGGTGTTCACCAGCCTCAACCGCACCAAGGTCTGCTGCCGCCTCGGCCCGGATACCGTTCCCCGGCCAGGTGAAAGCCTCACGCTGCACATCGATCCGAGCAAGGTGCTGCTGTTCGACGCCAACAGCGGCGAGCGGCTGCGCCCGGCAGGCCCTTCCAGCAGCCCCGGGCTGCCCGCCAACGTGGCGCAACTGAAGGGGCGTTGAACCATGGCTCGGAACCGCCGGGCCACGGCAGGCAGGGTGCTTCGTCTCAGCCCTGCCGATCGCCCCGTGGTGGGCTGATGCCCACTCTGCGAGGGCGCCAAGGGAACGTTCCATCGCAACACAACAATAAGAATGGAGTGGACATGAACACGAAGATCCGAGGTTTGTGGGTACTGCCCTGCACGCTGTTCGCCGCCTCCGGGCTGGCCCAGGCGGTCGAGTTCAGCGGGTACGTGCGCAGCGGCGCCGGCGGTTCCAGCGAAGGGGGCACGCAGTCCTGCTTCCAGTTGCCGGGGGCGCAGTCAAAGTACCGTCTGGGCAACGAGTGCGAGCAGTACATGGAGCTGGACCTGCGCCAGGACCTGCTCAAGCTGGACGACGGCTCGGTGGTCAGCGTCGAAGGCATGGCGCAGTTGTACAACCAGTACGGGCACACGCCGAAGTTCACCGGTGACTACGGTTTCGCGCGGATGAACCAGATGTACGCCGAGTGGAGCAACATGCCCGCGCTCAACGGCGGTTCGTTCTGGGCGGGGCGCCGTTTCTACAAGCGCAACGACATCCACATCTCCGACTTCTACTACTGGAACCAGAGCGCCACGGGCTTCGGCTTCGACGAAGTGGCCATCGGCGACCTGAAGTACAGCTACGTGTTCTCGCGCAAGGACAACTACGAGCAGAAGCCCTACATCAACCGCCACGACTTCAACGTCGGCGGCTTCCAGACCAACCCCGGCGGCGAGGTGGAACTGGGCGTCAGCTATATCGACAAGCCCGACAGCACCGGTGCCCACAGCGGCTGGTCGGTCTCGGCGCAGCACAAGCAGCAGGCCTTCCTCGGCGGGGTCAACACCCTGGCCCTGCAATACGGGCGCGGCCCCGGCACGGCGCTGGGCTACACCGGCGACCCGACCCTGGACAACGCCAACAAGAGCTGGCGCCTGGTGGAGTTCTTCGACTGGCAGGTGACGCCGCATTTCGGCGGGCAGTTCGAAGTGGTCTACCAGAAGGACACCCGCCCGGACGGCGACGACCAGAACTGGCTGTCCATCGGCGTGCGCCCGGTCTACGCCTTCACCGACCAGTTCAAGCTGGTGACCGAGCTGGGCCGCGACCAGGTGGAGGCCCCCGGCGGCACCCGCAAGCTCACCAAGTTCACCGTGGCGCCCACCTGGTCGCCGTCCGGGCCGGGGTTCTCCCAGCGTCCGGAGTTCCGCCTCTACTACACCTACGCCAGTTGGAACGAGGCCGCCCAGCGCGCTGCCAGCGAGCTGGCCGCCGGTTCGGCGTTGTCCGACACCGGGGCCTTCGGCGATGCGTTGCATGGCTCCAACTTTGGCGTGCAGGTGGAGTACTGGTGGAAGTGACGGGAGCGGCCCGTGGCGGCTGCTGAGCGCGACGGGGCGCGCCGCGCAGGGCAGGCGGGGGAGGGCGGCGCGCATCCCCTCGACGCCCTGCTGCGGCCGGCCAGCGGGCAGTTGTTCCGCTGGCACGAACACCAGGGGCGCGAGCTGCTGCTGGTGGAGCATCCCCGCTGCTCGGCGGTGTTCAGTCGCCAGGGTGGGCAGTTGCTGCATTACCAGCCGCGGGGCGAGCACCCGGTGCTCTGGTGCGCCCGTCACTGGCCGCGCGTGGGCGCCATTCGCGGTGGCGTGCCGGTGTGCTGGCCCTGGTTCGGGCGGCATCCCGTGGAAAGCGGCTGGCCCCACCACGGCTGGGCGCGGCTCTCCGACTGGCGGCTGATCGGCAAGGACGCCGACGCCCAGGGGGTGCGCCTGGAGTGGCGCCTGCAGTTGCACGACTGGCAGGTGGAGCTGCGGGCCTGCCTGGGGGATGCCCTGAGCCTGGAACTGGTGACGACCCACCATGACAGCGGGCCGTGCGTCCTCAGTCAGGCCCTGCATGCCTACTGGCGGGTGTCGGATGTGGCGCGGGTGGCGCTGCTCGGCCTGGATGGCGCCGACGGGCACGACCTGCTGGCCCGAGAGCCCTGCCGGCAAGCCGGTGAACTGCGGGTCACCGAGGGCGTGCACAGGCGCTTCCAGCGTGGCGGGGCGCTGACCCTGCAGGACCCCGGCTGGCAACGGCGGTTGCGCATCGACGGTGGCGACAATCCCCACACCTTGGTCTGGCACCCCGGCAGCCGGCCGCTGCCCGAGGTGAGCTGGGCGGAGAGCCTGGGGTTCCTGTCGGTGCAGGCCGCCGCCTGCGGCGACCCGGGGCAGGTCCTGGCACCGGGGGACGAGGCCAGGTTGGCGCTGAAGGCCTGGATCGCGGGGTAGCGGCGTAGCCCGGGCTTCAGCCCGGGAATCGGTGGCGGGAAATCCCCGGACTGAAGTCCGGGCTACGTTCCTGAATCTGCCAAGGCACGGGGTACAACCCAGGCCACCGTGCCACGCCCGTGATGGGCTTCGCGTAGCTCAGCCCATCCTACGAGGGTGGTGCTACCGCCAGACCATTGGGCTCGAATCAATCGACGGGGTAGCCCTGGCTTCAACCCGGGAAGGGTTGGCGCGGGTTTCCCGGACTGAAGTCCGGGCTACGTTCCTGAATCTGCCAAGGCACGGGGTACAACCCAGGCCACCGTGCCACGCCCATGATGGGCTTCGCGTAGCTCAGCCCATCCTACGAGGGTGGTGCTACCGCCGGACCATTGGGCTCGAATCAATCGACGGGGTAGCCCTGGCTTCAGCCCGGGACGAGGCGGCGGGAGGTCCGCCGTGCCCTATGGGGTGGGGCTCAGGCCGGCTCTTCATCCGCCGGGTAGCGGCTGGCGTTGAGGCTTTCCTTGATCTTGCGCAGGTGCGGCTGGAAGTCGATGCCCCGGCGCAGGGTCACGCCGGTGGCGAGCACGTCGAGCACGGTGAGCTGGATGATCCGCGAGGTCATCGGCATGTAGATGTCGGTGTCCTCCGGCAACGGGATGTTGAGGCTGATGGTGCTGGCCTTGGCCAGCGGCGAGCCGGCGGCGGTGAGGCCGAGCACCGAGGCGCCGTTCTGCCGGGCCAGGCGCGCCACCTCCACCAGCTCGCGGGTGCGCCCGGTGTAGGAAATGATCACGAACAGGTCCCCGGTGTGGGCCACCGAGGCGAGCATGCGCTGCATCAGCACGTCGGAGTGGGCCGAGACGGCCAGGTTGAAGCGGAAGAACTTGTGCTGGGCATCCAGCGCCACCGAGGCCGAGGCGCCGAGGCCGAAGAAGTGGATCTGCCGGGCCTGGATCATCAGGTCCACCGCGCGGCTGATCAGTTGCGGGTCGAGGCTCTGGCAGGCGCTGTCCAGGGAGGTGATGGCGCTGCCGAAGATCTTCCGCGTGTAGGCCTCGGGGCCGTCGTCCGCCGAGACCGCCTGGCTGACGTAGGCCGCGCCACTGGCCAGGCTCTGGGCCAGTTGCATCTTCAGCTCCGGGTAGCCGTTGACGCCGAAGGAGCGGCAGAAGCGGTTCACCGTGGGCTCGCTGACCTGGGCGGCCTGGGCCAGGGCGGCGATGCTGAAGCGGGTGGCCTGCTGCGGGTCCTGCAGGATCACCTCGGCGACCTTGCGTTCGGCCTTGTTGAGTTCGTCGAGACGGCCCTGGATCTGCTCCAGGAGATTGCGCATGCGGTCCATGGGGATTCCTTAGCAGGGCCTGCGGAAACGGTGGCCTATCGTACTGAGGGCCACAGTCGCCAGCCAGAGGTAACAGGGGTGTGACTAAATGTTGTGTTTATTACTACATTTATTCTTGTGTTGCGAGTTCTGGCGGTGTAAATCTCTCACGACCTTGTTGAAGAACAAAACATCATGGCTGTCATCACTGTAGAACCCTGCACCTTCGCCCTGTTCGGCGCCCTTGGCGACCTGGCCCTGCGCAAGCTGTTTCCGGCGCTCTACCAGCTGGACCGCGCGGGGCTGCTGCATCCCCGCACCCGCATCCTCGCCCTGGCCCGTGAGAGCGACGAGAACGGCGCCCGCCAGGCCGCCATCGCCGAGCATCTGGGGCGCCATGTGCCCGAGCGCGAGATCGACCCCGACCAGGTGGCGCGCTTCATGGCGCGGCTGGAATACCTGTCGATGGACTTCTTCCTTCACGCCGAGGGCTACCGCGAGCTGGCCGAGCGGGTGGGGGCGGACGAGCCGCTGATCGCCTACTTCGCCACCCCGGCCTCGGTGTACGGCGCCATCTGCGAAGGTCTGGCCCAGGTGGGCCTGGTGCAGAACACCCGGGTGGTGCTGGAGAAACCCATCGGCCATGACCTGGAGTCCTCCCGGCGGGTCAACGACGCCGTCGCGGTGCATTTCCCGGAGAGCCGCATCTACCGGATCGACCACTACCTGGGCAAGGAGACGGTGCAGAACCTGATCGCCCTGCGCTTCGCCAACAGCCTGTTCGAGACCCAGTGGAACCAGCACCACATCTCCCATGTGGAGATCACCGTGGCCGAGCAGGTGGGCATCGAAGGGCGCTGGGGCTATTTCGACGAGGCCGGCCAACTGCGCGACATGGTGCAGAACCACCTGCTGCAACTGCTCTGCCTGATCGCCATGGACCCGCCCAGCAACCTCTCCGCCGACAGCATCCGCGACGAGAAGGTCAAGGTGCTCAAGGCCCTCGCGCCGATCACCGCCGCCCAAGTCGCGCAGCAGGTGGTGCGCGGCCAGTACATCGCCGGCAGCAGCCAGGGCCGCGCGGTGCCGGGTTACCTGGAGGAAGAGAACGCCAACACCCACAGCGACACCGAGACCTTCGTCGCCCTGCGGGCCGACATCCGCAACTGGCGCTGGAGCGGCGTGCCCTTCTACCTGCGCACCGGCAAGCGCATGCCGCAGAAGCTGTCGCAGATCGTCATCCACTTCAAGGAACCGCCGCACTACATCTTCGCCCCCGAGCAGCGGCCGCTGATCAGCAACCGGCTGATCATCCGCCTGCAACCGGACGAAGGCATTTCCCTGCAGGTGATGACCAAGGAACAGGGCCTGGACAAGGGCATGCAACTGCGCAGCGGCCCGCTGCAACTGAATTTCTCCGACACCTACCGCAGCGCGCGCATCCCCGATGCCTACGAGCGCCTGTTGCTGGAGGTGATGCAGGGCAACCAGAACCTCTTCGTGCGCAAGGACGAAATCGAATACGCCTGGCAGTGGTGCGACCAGCTCATCGAAGGCTGGAAGCAACTGGGCGATGCCCCCAAACCCTATGCCGCCGGCACCTGGGGCCCGGTGGCCTCCATCGCACTGATCACCCGAGACGGAAGGAGCTGGTATGGCGATCTCTGACCTCCGATTCCCCCCGGCCGTGGAGCCGGTGACCCTGGCGGACGCCGCCGAACTGGCCGGGCACCTGGCCCAGCGCGTGGCCGAGGCCCTGCGCGAGGCCCTGGCCGCACGCGGCAGCGCCACCCTGGTGGTGTCCGGCGGGCGCAGTCCGGTGGCCTTCTTCGAACGCCTGGCGCAAGCGCGGCTGGACTGGTCCGCCGTGACCGTCGGCCTGGCCGACGAGCGCTGGGTGCCAGTGAGCCACCCGGACAGCAACGAAGGGCTGGTGCAGCGCCACCTGCTCCAGGGCGAAGCCGCCAAGGCCCGTTTCGTCGGCCTCTACCAGGCCGCCGCGACCCAGGAGGAGGCCGCGCGCCTGGCCGACCAGGCCCTGGAAGCGCTGCCGCAGCCCATCGACGTGCTGGTGCTGGGCATGGGCGAAGACGGCCACACCGCCTCGCTGTTCCCCGGCAGCCCGAACCTGGCCGAGGCCCTGGACCCGGCCTGTCGCGCCCGGTGCCTGGCGACCCGGGCACCCAGCGTGCCCCACCAGCGCCTGACGCTGCCCCTGGCCCTGCTGCAAGGCAGCCGCCTGACCCTGCTGGCCCTGCAAGGGCGCGGCAAGCTGGACACCCTGGTCGCCGCGCTGCAGGGCGAGGACGTGGCGGCCATGCCGATCCGCGCCTTCCTGCGCCGGCCGCTGTCGATCTACTGGTGCCCCTGAGGCTCCATCCGTCTCAAGGGCTCACGCAATGGGAGTAATGCCATGACCACCATCCACAAGCCGCGAACCGCCGTTCGCCGCGTGCCGAGCATGGCCGAGAAGGTGGAGATGATCGACCGACTCTGCGCCGAGGCGCGCATCCTGCCGGTCATCACCATCGAAGACGAAGCCCACATCCTGCCGCTGGCCGACGCCCTGGCCGCCGGTGGCCTCAAGGTGCTGGAAGTGACCCTGCGCTCGGCCCACGGCCTGGGCGCCATCCGCCTGCTGCGGGCGCAGCGCCCGGACCTGCTGGTGGGCGCCGGCACCGTGCTGGACGAAGCGATGCTGGCCGAGGCCGAGGCCGCCGGCGCCCAGTTCCTCGTCAGCCCCGGCTGCACCGCCGAGCTGCTCGATGCCGCGTTGCACAGCCCACTGCCGCTGCTGCCGGGCGTGGGCAGCGCCTCCGAGATCATGCTCGGCCACGCCCGTGGCTATCGGCGCTTCAAGCTGTTCCCGGCGGAGGTCTGCGGCGGCGTCGCCGCGCTCAAGGCCTTCGGCGGCCCGTTCCCGGCGGTGCGTTTCTGCCCCACCGGCGGCGTGCGGCCGGACAACCTGGTCCAGTACATGGCCCAGCCCAACGTCATGTGCGTGGGCGGCAGCTGGATGCTGGACAGCGCCTGGCAGCGTGCCGGCGACTGGGACCGCATCACCCGCACCACCGCCGAAGCCCTGGCCCTGCTGGCCTGAACCCCTACCCGGAGCGCGCCATGTCCCTGTTCACCGCCGAGACCCTGTTCCCCCACGCCGAGCAGATTCCCGAGGCCTGGCGCCTGGGCGAGCCCGTCGAACAACGCGACTACCTGGTGGATGGCGAGCTGCGCCACTGGGCCGGCCCCCTGGCTCCGGTGCGCAGCCCGGTCTACCTCAAGGGGCCGCAGGGCGAGGAGCAGGTGGTGCTCGGCAGCACCCCGCTGCTGGATGCCGAGGCCGCCCTGCAGGCGCTGGACGCCGCCGTGCGTGCCTACGACAAGGGGCAGGGCGCCTGGCCGACCCTGCGGGTGGCCGAGCGCATCGCCCACGTGGAGTGCTTCCTGGCGCGCATGCGCGAGCAGCGCCAGGCGGTGGTGAAGCTGCTGATGTGGGAGATCGGCAAGAACCTCAAGGACTCCGAGAAGGAGTTCGACCGCACCTGCGACTACATCGTCGACACCATCGAGGCGCTCAAGGAGCTGGACCGCCGCTCCAGCCGCTTCGAACTGGTGCAGGGCACCCTCGGGCAGATCCGCCGCGTCCCCCTGGGCGTGGCGCTGTGCATGGGACCGTACAACTACCCGCTGAACGAAACCTTCACCACGCTGATCCCGGCACTGATCATGGGCAACACCGTGGTCTTCAAGCCGGCCAAGTTCGGCGTGCTGCTGATGCGCCCGCTGCTGGAGGCGTTCCGCGACAGCTTCCCGCCCGGCGTCATCAACATTATCTACGGCAAGGGCCGCGAGACCGTCAGCGCCATCATGGCCAGCGGCAAGGTGGACGTGTTCGCCTTCATCGGCACCCACTCCGGCGCCGCCGACCTGAAGAAGCTGCACCCGCGCCCGCACCGCCTGCGCGCCGCCCTCGGGCTGGATGCGAAGAACCCCGGCATCGTGCTGCCCCAGGTGGACCTGGACAACGCCGTGGAAGAGGCCGTCACCGGCGCGCTGTCGTTCAACGGCCAGCGTTGCACCGCGCTGAAGATCCTCTTCGTCCACGAAGACGTGCTGGAACCCTTCCTCACCCGGTTCAGCGCGCGCCTGGCGCGCCTGCGCCCCGGCATGCCCTGGGACGACGGCGTGGCCCTGACCCCGCTGCCGGAACCGGGCAAGGTGGACTACCTCGACGGCCTGCTGCGCGATGCCCTGGAGCAGGGCGCGCAGGTGGTCAACGAAGGCGGCGGCCGGCGTCACCAGAGCTTCTTCTACCCCGCGCTGCTGTGCCCGGTGACCCCGGCCATGCGGGTCTACCACGAGGAACAATTCGGCCCGCTGGTGCCGGTGGTGCCCTACCGCGACCTGCAGACGGTGATCGACTACGTGCTGGATTCCGACTACGGCCAGCAGTTGTCCATCTTCGGTAACGACCCCGCCGAAGTGGGGCGGCTGGTGGACACCTTCGCCAACCAGGTGGGGCGCATCAACATCAACGCCCAGTGCCAGCGCGGCCCGGACAGCTTCCCCTTCAACGGCCGCAAGAACTCCGCCGAAGGCACCCTGTCGGTGCATGACGCCCTGCGCACCTTCTCCATCCGCACCCTGGTGGCGACCCGCTTCAACGCGGACAACAAGGCGCTGGTCAGCCGCATCCTTGGCAACCGCGAATCCAGCTTCATCAGCACGGACTACATCTTCTGATGCGTCGCGGCGTGCTGCTGGCGGTGGCGCTGCTGCCGCTGCTGGCCTGGGGCGAGGAGCCAGGGTGCGGCGACTACCTGGCGGCCCTCGGCGTCACCGCGCCCGGGTTGCAGTTCGACGGCTGCCGCCTGGAGGCGGGCGGCCAGCTGCGCCAGCGGGTGGCCGAGTACAGCATCCCCGGGCGTGACGCCCGAGCGCTCGAGGCCCGGCTGGAACAGCGCTTCGGCATGCAGCCGCTGCGCTTCGTCTGCTGCGGCTGGGAGGCCCCGTCCGTCTACGCCCCCCATCCCGCCGGCCGGCCCTACGGCTACGAGATCGGCATGGGCTCCGGCGAAACCCTGGAAAAGGACTGGACCCGCATCGAACGCTTCCACGTCCGCGTCACCCTCTTCCTCGAAGAACCCTGACCCGCACATTTCCTGGGCTTCAGCCCAGGGAGCAGGGGGTTGGGGCATTCCCCGGACTAAAGTCCGGGCTACCCCGTGCTTCAACCTGCAGTCGTTTACTGGCACCCGTAGCCTGGGCTTCAGCCCAGGGAGCGGGGGGGGTTGGGGCATTCCCCGGACTGAAGTCCGGGCTACCCAGTGCTCGCCCCCGCAGTCGTTTACTGGCACCCGTAGCCTGGGCTTCAGCCCAGGGCGCGGAGGTTGGGCATTCCCCGGACTGAAGTCCGGGCTACCCAGTGCTCGAACCCGCAGCCGTTTACTGGCACCCGTAGCCTGGGCTTCAGCCCAGGGAGCGGGGGGGTTGGGGCATTCCCCGCACTGAAGCCCGGGCTACCCAGTGCTCGCCCCCGCAGCCGTTTACTGGCACCCGTAGCCTGGGCTTCAGCCCAGGGCGCGGAGGTTGGGGCATTCCCCGAACTGAAGTCCGGGCGACCTGTCAGCCGTTACGCCGCACATGCAGTTGCCGTGGGACGGCCGTGACGCCGGGCTGGTAGTCCCCGGCGATGGCTCGCAGGGCCTGGGCCAGGACGGCATCGGCGATCAGTTCGTGCTGCTGGCGCATGGCGTTCACCGGCAGGGGCAGGAAGTCCAGCAACTGGGTGTCGCCGAAGGTGCCGACGCGCAACGCCCGGGGCCAGGCGCCGCGTTCGCGCAGCACGTCCAGCACCCCCGCCAGCAGCACATAGGCAGTGGTCACCAGGGCGTCCGGCAGGTGGGCCTGTTCGTCCAGCAGGGACTCCATCATCTGGCGCCCGCATTCGCGGCTGAACTGCGTGCCCTGCATCACCCGCACCTCACCCGCGAACCCCTCCAGCGCCAGGCGGAAGCCCGCTTCCCGCTCGCGGCTGATGTTCAGCTCCGGGCGCGCGCCCAGCAGCGCCACCTGGCGCAGGCCGGGTGCCAGCAGGCTGTGGGTGAGCTGCTGGCTGGCCGGGCGGTCGTCGCTGACCACCGAGCCGAAGCGCGCCGGGTCCAGCACCCGGTCGACGCCGATCACCGGCAGCCCTTCGGCCAGCAGGTCGGCCAGGGTCGGGTCCTCGGGCGGCAGGCAACTGGCGACCACCAGCGCGTCACAGCGGCGGGCGGCGAACAGCTCCAGCAACTGGCGCTCGCTGGCCGGGTCGTCGTCCGAGCTGGCGATCAGCACCTGGTAGCCCCGGGCACGCGCCCGCTGCTCCAGCAGCTTGGCCAGGCGCGCATAGCTGGGGTTCTCCAGGTCCGGGAGGATGAACCCGAGGGTGCGCGTCTGCCCCCGGCGCAGGCCGGCGGCCTGGGGGTCGGGGCGGAAGCCGTGGGCTTCCACCACCGCCTGCACCCGCGCCACCGTGGCAGGGGAGATGCGCTTCTGCTCGGCCTTGCCGTTGACCACGTAGCTCGCTGTGGTGAGGGAGACGCCGGCCAGGCGGGCGATGTCGCTGAGTTTCACGTTCGGGGTCCTCACTGGGGCACGGCGGGCGGATGCACATTTCGTCCGTCGGGCACTTCAAGCGGCGAAGGATATCGGTTACCGTGCCGCCCACGCTTAGTGAAACGATTCAGCAAGGCCCTTGTCCAGATGTTCCCACGTCCTGCCTGGCGTGGTCACGGACCGCACGCACCTGCCCGGGCGCGATGGAAGGCAACCCCTAAGCTGATGCAGATGGCACAACGACAAGAGGGCCCCGAGGCCCGTTTGGAGGCACGCATGCTCGAACTGACCCCCGGACAGGTGTCCATGGGCCTGGCCGCGTCGGACAAGGCCGACGCCCTGCGCCAGGTGGCGCAGCGGCTGGTGGCGGACGGCCTGGCCGCCGACGGCTACCTGGCGGCGCTAGAGACCCGCGAAGCGCAGGGCTCCACCTGCCTCGGCCAGGGCATCGCGATTCCCCACGGCACCCCCGAGACCCGCCACCTGGTGCACGCCACCGGCGTGCGCCTGCTGCATTTCCCCAGTGGTGTGGAGTGGGGCGATGGCCAGCGCGTGTACCTGGCCATCGGCATCGCCGCCAAGTCCGACGAGCACCTGCGCCTGCTGCAACTGCTGACCCGCGCCCTCGGCGAGGGCGAGCTGGGCGAGGCCCTGCGCGCGGCCGAGAGCCCCGAGGCCATCCTCCAACTGCTTCAGGGCGCCCCCCGTGACCTGGCGCTGGACGACCAGTTGATCGCCCTCGGCAGCGAGGCCGAAGACCTCGACGAACTGGCCTTGCAAGGCGCCCGCCTGCTGCGTCGCGCCGGCTGCGTCGACAAGGGCTTCGCGGCAGCCCTGCTGCAGCGCGAGCCGCTGCCCCTGGGCGACGGCCTCTGGTGGCTGGACACCGACCAGGCCGTGGAGCGGCCTGGCCTGGCCTTCGTCGCCCCGGCGGCGGCCCTGCAGTACCAGGGCCAGCCCCTGGCCGGCCTGTTCTGCCTGGCGAGCCTGGGGGATGCCCACCAGGCCCTGTTGGAGCGCCTCTGCAGCCTGCTGGTGGAAGGGCGCGGCGGCGAGATCGTGCACGCCGTCTCCAGTCGTGCGCTGCTGGAAACCCTCGGCGGTGACTCCATCGCCGACTGGCCGAGCCTGCGCGTGCCCCTGGCCAACGCCCACGGCCTGCATGCCCGCCCCGCCAAGGAGCTGGCCCTGGCGGCCAAGGCCTTTGCCGGGGAAATCCGCATCCGTGTCGCCGACAGCGGCCAGCCCGCCGTCAGCGCTCGCAGCCTGAGCAAACTGCTGGCACTGGGTGTGCGCCGTGGCCAGGTGCTGGAGCTGCTGGCCGAACCGGCGATTGCCGATGAGGCCCTGCCAGCCCTGCGTGATGCCATCCTGGCCGGGCTCGGCGAAAGCGTTGAGCCGCTGGATGCAGCGCGACCCGAGGCACCCTCGGAAGCACCCGAGGCTCCAGTCGCCGAGCCCACCGCACCGCAGCCCGGCGAGGTGCTGGCGGCCGTGTCGGCGTCCCCCGGCATCGCCATCGGCCCGGCCCATGTCCGCGTGGCGCGGGCCTTCGACTACCCGGCCCGGGGCCAGTCCCCGGCGCAGGAACGCCAGCGCCTGGAGCAGGCCCTGGCCCAGGTGCGGGGCGAGATCGAGGCGCTGGTGGCGCGCAGCGAGGTCAAGGCCATCCGCGAGATCTTCGTCACCCATCTGGAAATGCTCGCCGACCCCTCCCTGGTGGAGGACGTGGATGCGCGCCTGGCCCGTGGCGAGAGTGCCGCCGCCGCCTGGAATGCGGTCATCGGCGAGGCGGCCCGCCAGCAGGAGGTTCTGCAGGATGCGTTGCTGGCCGAGCGTGCTGCCGACCTGCGCGACGTCGGCCGGCGCGTGCTGGCCCAGTTGTGCGGCGTGGAGGAGGTGCCCGAGCCCCGCGAGCCCTACGTGCTGGTGCTGGACGAAATGGCCCCCTCGGA
Source organism: Pseudomonas sp. ENNP23 (assembly GCF_001728945.1). Classification (NCBI taxonomy): domain Bacteria; kingdom Pseudomonadati; phylum Pseudomonadota; class Gammaproteobacteria; order Pseudomonadales; family Pseudomonadaceae; genus Pseudomonas; species Pseudomonas sp. ENNP23. The sequence goes on along the minus strand of NZ_LYSP01000017.1, from coordinate 22,294 downwards.
CGTGGCCCGCCTGGACCGCGAGCGGGTCGCCGGCATCCTCACCGCCCGGGGTGGCGCCACCTCCCACAGCGCCATCGTCGCGCGGGCGCTGGGCATCCCCGCGCTGGTGGGTGCGGGTGCGCGGGTGCTGGACCTGGCGCCGGGCGCCATGCTGCTGCTGGACGGCGGGCGAGGGCGCCTGGTGGTGGAACCCGAGGCGGCGCTGCTGGAGCGTGCCCGCCAGGAGCGCAGCGAACGCGAACGCCTGCTGCGCGAGGCCGAGGCCCACAAGCTGGAGCCGGCGGTGACCCGCGACGGCCACGCAGTGGAGGTCTGCGCCAACCTGGGTGACGCCCAGGGCGCCGCTGCGGCCGTGGCCCAGGGGGCAGAAGGCATCGGCCTGCTGCGCACCGAATTCATCTTCATGGCCCACGCCCAGGCCCCCGACCTGGCCACCCAGGAGGCCGACTACCGCCGCGTGTTCGACGCCCTGGACGGGCGCCCGCTGGTGGCGCGGACCCTCGACGTGGGCGGCGACAAGCCGTTGCCTTATTGGCCCATCCCCACCGAGGAGAACCCCTTCCTTGGCCTGCGCGGCGTGCGTTTGACCCTGCAGCGCCCGCAGGTGATGCGCACCCAACTGCGCGCGCTGCTGCAGGCCGCCGAGGGCCGGCCGCTGCGCATCATGTTCCCCATGGTCGGCAGCGTCGGCGAGTGGCGCCAGGCGCGGGACATGGCCCGTGAGCTGCTGGACGAGCTGCCCCATGCCGACGTGCAGCTGGGGATCATGGTGGAGGTGCCGTCCGCCGCCCTGCTGGCGCCGGTGCTGGCCCGCGAGGTGGACTTCTTCAGCATCGGCACCAATGACCTGACCCAGTACGCCCTGGCCATCGACCGTGGCCACCCGACCCTGTCCGCCCAGGCCGATGGGCTGCACCCGGCGGTGCTGCAACTGATCGACATGACCGTGCGCGCCGCCCATGCCCACGGCAAGTGGGTCGGCGTGTGCGGCGAACTGGCCTCCGACCCGCTGGCGGTGCCGCTGCTGGTGGGGCTGGGGGTGGACGAGCTGAGCGTGTCCGCACGCAGCATTGCGGAAATCAAGGCGCGCATCCGCGCCATGAGCCAGGCGGCCGCCCAGGAGCTGGCAGCCGTGGCCCTGCAGGCCGAAAGCGCCGAAGCCGTGCGCGAACTGGCGGAGCGATTCTGATGGCACGCATTCTCACCCTGACCCTCAACCCCGCGCTGGACCTCACCCTGCGCCTGCGCCAACTGGTGCCGGGCGCAGTGAACCGCGGCGATGCGCTGGTGGCCCACGCCGCCGGCAAGGGCCTCAACGTGGCCCAGGTGCTGGCCGACCTCGGCCACAGCCTGTCGGTGGCCGGCTTCCTCGGTGCCGACAATGCCCAGCCGTTCGAGGCGCTGTTCGCCCGGCGCGGCTTCCACGATGCCTTCGTCCGCGTCGACGGGGAGACCCGCAGCAACCTGAAGCTGGCCGAGGACGACGGCCGCATCACCGACATCAACGGCCCCGGTCCCGAAGTCGACGCGGCCGCCAGGGCTGCGCTGCTGGAGCGGCTGGACAGCCTGGTGCCGGGCCACGACCTGGTGGTGGTGGCCGGCAGCCTGCCCCGGGGCGTGGACCCGGACTGGCTGCGGACGCTGCTGCAGCGCCTGCGCGGGCTGGGTGCCCGGGTGGCGCTGGACACCAGCGGCGCGGCGCTGCGGGCCGGGCTCGACTGCGCGCCCTGGCTGGTGAAGCCGAACCAGGAGGAGCTGGCGGACGCCTGCGGCCACCCCCTGGATGACGCCGCCGCCCAGGCCGCGGAGGCCCAGCGCCTGCACGCGGCGGGCATCGAGCACCTGGTGCTGTCCCTGGGCGCCGACGGGGTGCGCTGGTTCAACCCGGGCGGGGTGTTGGCAGCCCGTCCGCCCAGGGTGCAGGTGGCGAGCACCGTCGGCGCCGGGGATTCGCTGCTGGCCGGCATGCTGCACGGCCTGCTCAGCGGCTGGTCGCCGCAGCAGACCCTGCGCCACTCCACCGCCATTGCCGCCCTGGCCGTCACTCAGATCGGTTTCGGCATTCACGACCGGGTCCAACTGGCCGCGCTGGAAGGCGCCGTCACCCTGGTCGATGCCCCCGCACAGCATGAGGTCCCGCGATGAAACTCGCCCTAGTCACGGCGTGCCCCAACGGGGCCGTCACCAGCCTGATCAGCGCCCGCCTGCTGGACGCCGCCGCCCGCCGCCTGGGCTGGAGCACCTGCGTGGAGATGCCCGGCGGGGCGCCGCTGTCCGCCACCGACCTGGCCGCCGCCGACTGGGTGCTGGTGGTGGCCACCGGCGAGGTGGACCTGTCGCGCTTCAGCGGCAAGCGGGTGTTCCTCTCCAGCCCGGTGGAGGCGCTGCAGGCCCCCGAGCATTTCCTGCGCCGCGCCGAGGCCCGCGCGGCCCTGCGCGAGCCCTCCGAGGTCGGCGCCCGTGTCCAGCGGCCGCGCCTGGTGGCGGTGACCGCCTGCCCGACCGGGGTGGCGCACACCTTCATGGCCGCCGAGGCCCTCAAGCAGGCCGCCCAGCGCCTGGGCTACGACCTGCTGGTGGAAACCCAGGGGTCGGTGGGCGCCCGTGATCCGCTGCCGGCGGACGCCATCGCCCGTGCCGACGTGGTGCTGCTGGCCACCGACATCGAGGTGGACCTGGCGCGCTTCGCCGGCAAGCGGGTCTACCGCTGCGGCACCGGCGTGGCCCTCAAGCAGGCCGAGGCGACCCTGGAGCGCGCCCTGGCCGAGGCCCGCGAGCTGCAGGCGGAGGCCTCCTCCGGCCCTGCACCGGTGGAGAAGGGCGGCGAGGCCAAGGGCCTGTACAAGCACTTGCTCACCGGCGTGTCCTTCATGCTGCCGATGGTGGTGGCGGGGGGCCTGCTGATCGCCCTGTCCTTCGTCTTCGGCATCGAGGCCTTCAAGGAGCAGGGCACCCTGGCCGCCGCGCTGATGCAGATCGGCGGCGACACCGCCTTCAAGCTGATGGTGCCGCTGCTGGCCGGCTACATCGCCTATTCCATCGCCGACCGGCCGGGCCTGGCGCCGGGGATGATCGGCGGGCTGCTGGCCGGCACCCTGGGGGCGGGCTTCATCGGTGGCATCGTCGCCGGTTTCATCGCCGGCTACTGCGCCCGCGCCATCAACCGCTGGCTGCACCTGCCGCAGAGCCTGGAGGCGCTGAAGCCGATCCTGATCATCCCGCTGTTGGCGAGCCTGGTGACCGGGCTGGTGATGATCTACGTGGTGGGCACGCCGGTGGCCGGTATGCTCGCCGCGCTGACCCGCTTCCTCGACGGCATGGGCGCCACCAACGCCATCCTCCTCGGCGTGCTGCTGGGCGGGATGATGTGCGTGGACCTGGGCGGGCCGATCAACAAGGCTGCCTACGCCTTCTCGGTGGGGCTGCTGGCGTCCCAGAGCTATGCGCCGATGGCCGCCACCATGGCCGCCGGCATGGTGCCGCCCATCGGCCTGGGCCTGGCCTGCCTGCTGGCACGGCGCAAGTTCGCCCAGAGCGAGCGGGAGGCGGGCAAGGCGGCGCTGGTGCTGGGGCTGTGCTTCATCTCCGAGGGGGCGATTCCCTTCGCGGCCAAGGACCCGTTGCGGGTCATCCCGGCCAGCATCGCCGGCGGTGCGCTCACCGGGGCGTTGTCCATGTACTTCGGCTGCAAGCTGATGGCGCCCCACGGCGGGCTGTTCGTGCTGCTCATCCCCAACGCCATCAACCAGGTGCTGCCGTACCTGCTGGCCATCGTCGCCGGCAGCCTGCTCACCGCTGTGCTCTACGCCCTGCTCAAGCCCGCCGCCGCGCCGGACCTGGTGCTGGAGAAGGCGGGCGCCTGAGCCCGTCGCCCGCGCCGCTCAACCGGCGCGGGCGCGAATCCCGGCCAGCTCCACCTCGTCGGCCTGCAGCGCGTCGGGCAGGGTCTCGCGCAGGTAGGTCACCCAGGTCCTGATCTTCGCGTCCAGGTACTGGCGCGAGGGGTAGAGCGCGTAGATGTTCAGGCACTGCAGGCGGTAGTGGGGCAGCACCGGTACCAGGGAGCCGTCGCGCAGTCCGTCCATGGCCGAGTACAGCGGCAGGACGCTGATGCCCATGCCGGAGCGGATGGCCTCGGTCATGGCATCGCCCACGTTCACCTGGAAGCTGGGGTTGCCGAGGGTGATCATCTGTTCGCCGTCGGGGCCGACGAAGTGCCAGCGGTCGAAGGGCATCACCGGGCTGATCAGCAGCAGGCACTCGTGCTGGGCCAGTTCCGCCGGGGTGCGCGGGGCGCCACGCTCGGCGATGTAGCCGGGGGAGGCGCAGAGGATGCTGTAGGTGGCGCCGATGCGCTGGGACACCAGCCCCGAGTCGGGCAGCTCGGTGGCGACCACGATGGCCACGTCCAGCCCTTCGTCCAGCAGGTCCGGCACCCGGTTGGCCAGGGTCAGGTCGAGGCTCACGTCGGGGTATTGCTGGCGGTAGCCGGCCATGGCGCGGATCACGTAGTGCTGGCCGATGCCGTTCATGGAGTGCACCCGCAGCCGCCCGGCAGGGCGCGCATGGGCGTCGCCGGCCTCCGCTTCGGCCTCTTCCACGTAGGCGAGGATCTGCTGGCAGCGCAGCAGGTAGCGCTGGCCGGCTTCGGTCAGGGCGATGCGCCGGGTGGTGCGGTTGAGCAGGCGCGCCTTCAGGTGGCGTTCCAGGTGGGCCACGGCGCGGGAGATGTTGGCGGTGGTGGTGCCCAACTGCTGGGCGGCGGCGGTGAAGCTGCCGGTGTCGGCGACGCAACTGAAGGCGCGCATGGTCTGCAGGGTGTCCATGGGGCGGCTCGGGGTGAGGGCTGGGGGCGCCATTATCACGCGGCCGGGTCGGCGGATTGTTACTGATCCGGTAATAGTCATTCACCGAATGCCCCGCTTATGCCGGTGCGGGCCGATCCCTAGAATCTGCTCCACCGGGCACCCGTCGGTGCCTGCTCTCCGCTCCAATCCAGCCACACCATCCCAGGACAGCCCACCGTGCCGCGTCGTCTCGCCAGAGGACTGAGGTCCGCCAGCACCGTTGTCATTTTTTCAACAATGGCCGGTTGCCTTTCCACCCAGGGCATCGCCCCCTCCGAACAACGCCTGGCCCCCGACCACCTGCAACTGGACGCCGCCATCGTCCAGGCCGGGCAGGATGCCGGCTGGCCCCGGCAGCGCTGGTGGCAGGCCTTCGGCGACCCGCAACTGGACGCCTGGATCGACCAGGCCCTGGCCGGCAGCCCGAGCCTCGCCGAGGCCCGCGCGCGGGTGCGCATGGCCGCCTCCCTGGCCGGTGCCGCCGAGGCGGTGGAGTCGCCCCAGGTCGACGCCAAGGCGTCCCTCAGCCGCCACCGCTGGCCCACGGACTATTTCTACGGCCCCGGCGAACTGGCCCGCACCACCACCTGGAACAACGACGCCGCTCTGGGGTTGAGCTACGCCTTCGACTTCTGGGGGCGCGAGTCCAGCATCGCCGAGCACTACCAGGACCTCGCCCGCATGAGCGCCGCCCAGGCCCGCATGGCCCAGCTGGAGCTGGAGGGCAACGTGGTGCGCGCCTACGTGCAGCTGTCCCTGCAGTACGCCGAGCGGGACATCGCCCAGGCGCTGCTGGACCAGCAGCAGGCCATTCTCGACCTGGCCCGGCGGCGCCTGACCGGGGGCCTCGGCACCCAGTTCGAGGTGAGCCAGGCCGAGGTGCCGCTGCCGGAGACCCGCCGCCGCCTGGAAGCGGTGGAGGAGGCCATCGCCCTCAGCCGCAACCAGCTGGCGGCCCTGGCCGGCAAGGGCCCGGGGGCGGCGGCCGAATTGCGCCGCCCGAGCCTGTCCCTGGCGGCCCAGCCGGGCCTGCCGGCGCGCCTGCCGGTGGAGCTGCTGGGGCACCGCCCGGACCTGGTGGCCAGCCGCTGGCAGGTGGCCGCCGAAGCACGCGGGGTGGACGCGGCGGAGGCCGACTTCTACCCCAACGTCGACCTGGTGGCGAGCGTCGGCTACAACGCCGTGGGCGGCGGCATGCTGGAGTTCCTCCGGGGGCAGAAATTCAACTACGGCATCGGCCCGGCGCTGTCCTTGCCGATCTTCGACGGTGGCCGGCGCCGGGCCCTGCTGGGCGAAGCCTCGGCGTCCTACGACGCGGCCGTGGCGCGCTACAACGGCACCCTGGTGCAGGCCCTGCGGGACGTGTCCGACCAACTCATCCGCGTGCGCAGCCTGGCCCGCCAGCAGCAGCTGGCCGATGACTCGGTGGCCGCCGCGCAGCACACCTACGAACTGGCCACCCAGGCCTACCAGGGTGGGCTGACCGACTACCTCAACGTGCTCAACGCCCAGACCCGCCTGTTCCAGCAGCAGGAGGTGGCGCAGCAGGTCCACGCCGGTCGCCTGGCGGCCCACGCCGGCCTGGTGATCGCCCTCGGTGGCGGCCTGGGTGAGCCGGACCAGGCGCCGGACGACGCCCACCTGCTGCCCGAGCGGGTGCCGTTGCGCACCCCGGAGGCACGCTGATGGCCGCCTCCCACGGCGGCCTGCGCCTGCCGGATGCCGAGGCCTGGCGCCGGGCCTTCTTCGAATGGGCGCGCAGCGACGGCGTCACCTGGGTCTACATCGGCAAGGTGCTGCTGGCGGCGCTGGTCACCCTGTGGCTGGCCATGCGCCTGGAGCTGCCGCAGCCGAGCACGGCGACCATCACGGTGTTCATCGTCATGCAGCCGCAGAGCGGCCAGGTGTTGGCGAAGGGCTTCTACCGCATCCTCGGCAGCCTGGTGGGGCTGACGGTGATGGTGGCGTTGATCGCCCTGTTCGCCCAGGAGCGGGTGCTGTTCCTACTGGTGTCCTCGCTGTGGATCGGCCTGTGCACCGTGGGCGCGACCCGCTACCGCGACTTCCGCTCCTACGCCTGCGTGCTGGCCGGCTACACCGCCACCCTCATCGGGCTGCCCGCCACCACCCACCCGGAGGCGGCGTTCATGCAGGCGCTGTGGCGCATCCTGGAGATCGCCCTGGGCATCGGCTGCGCCAGCCTGGTGAGCGCGCTGATCCTCCCGCAGACCTCCAGCGCGGCCATGCGCAACGCCCTGTACCAGCGCTTCGGTGCGTTCGCTGCGTTCGTCCTGGAGCACCTGGACGGCGGCGACCGCCAGCGCTTCGAGGCGGCCAGCGTGGCCTTCGCCAGCCAGGCGGTGGGGCTGGAGGCGCTGCGCAGCGCCACCGGCTTCGAGGACCCGCACATGCGCCTGCGCAGCGGCCGGCTGTCTCGCCTGAACAGCGAGTTCATGGCCCTGACCACCCGTTACCACGCCCTGCACCAGTTGCTCGCACGGCTGCGGGCCCAGGGCGACGGCACCGTGCTGCAGGCCCTGGAGCCGTGCCTGGCCGGCGTGCGCGAGGTGCTCGGGCCCTGGCGCGAGCGCCCGCTCACCGACCAGGACGCCCTGGCCCTGGCCGAGCGCCTGGAAGACCGCCGCCAGCAGCTCAAGCAGCGCATCCGCGATGCCCGCGCCCGGCTGCTCGCCGCCGGTGCCGACGAGGCCCAGCGGCTGGACTTCGACACCGCCGCCGAACTGCTCTACCGCTTCGCCGATGAGCTGCAGGGCTACACCCGCACCCATGCATCCCTGGCGTCCCACCGCCACGCGCGGGAGAACTGGAAGCCGTCCTTCGCCGCCAAGGCCAGCTCCCTGGCGGCGCTGGTGGCCGGGGCGCGCACCGCGCTGATGGTGCTGGTGTTCGGCCTGTTCTGGATCGAGACCGCCTGGCCCAGCGGCAGCAGCTTCGTGCTCAACGCCGCCGCCGTGGCGGCACTGGTCTCGGCGGCGCCCAACCCGGCGCGGATGGCGATGCAGATGGCCATGGGCACGGTGCTGGCGGCCATCCTCGGCTTCACCGTGACCTTCTTCGTGCTGCCGCACCTGGACGGCTTCCCGCTGCTGGCCCTGGCGGTGGCGCCGGTGTTCGCCTTCGGCGCCTTCCTCTCGGTGCGCCCGCAGTGGGCGGGCTACGGCCTGGGGCTGCTGGTGTTCTTCAGCTTCGGCGCGATCCCGGCCAACCTCACGGTCTACGACCCGGGGCGCATGCTCAACGAGTACCTGGCGCTGATCCTCGCCCAGGCCCTGGCGGCGGTGGTCACGGCGGTGATCCTGCCGCCCACCAGTGCCTGGCTCTGGCGGCGCCTGGAGCGCGACCTGCGCCAGCGCGTGGTGCTGGCCACCAGCGAGCGCGGCGAGCTGCTGCCGGCGGCGTTCGACAGCGGCACGCGGGACCTGCTCAACCAGGCCTACGGCGTCGCCAGCGGGCGGCCCGAGGTGCAGCGCGGCCTGCTGCGCTGGACCTTCCAGGTGCTGGAGGTGGGCCACGCGGTGCTGGAACTGCGCCGCGAGCAGGCGTTGCTGCCGGCGGCGCCGTGCTACGCCGAGGACCAGCCCTGGCGCCAGGCCGTGCGGGCCATGGGCCGGGCCCTGGCGCGGCTGTTCATGAAGCCGGGGCCGGGCAACCTGGAGCGGGCCCGGCTGGCGGTGGAACAGGCCATCGACGCCGTGCGCGCCACCGAGGAACCCGGCGGCGCCGACTTCGAGCAGTCCCGCCTGCGCCGCGTGCTCAGCTACCTGCACTTCATCCGTACCTCCCTGCTGGACCCGCAGTCGCCCCTGCGCGGGTCCGCCCCTGCCGGAGCGCCTGCCCATGCTGCCTGACAGCCTGCCCCGCGAGATCGCCTTCCACGGCGTCTACATGCCGACCCTGACCTTGCTGTTCATCGCCACCGCGCTGGCCTGCTGGGCCCTGGACCGGGTGCTGGCCGCCGCCGGCCTGTACCGCTTCGCCTGGCACCCGGTGCTGTTCCGGGTGAGCCTGTTCGCCTGCCTGTTCGGCGGGCTTTCGTTGTTCGTCTACCGTTGATCGAGCCCACCATGACCCTCAAATCCGTCTTCAGCCTGCTGGCGACCCTTCTCGTCCTGCTCCTGGCCGTGTTCATCGGCCGCACCCTCTGGGTGAACTACATGGACAGCCCCTGGACCCGCGACGGCCGCGTGCGCGCCGACATCATCAACGTCGCGGCGGATGTGTCCGGCGTGGTGGTGGAGGTGCCGGTGGCCGACAACCAGCGGGTGAAGAAGGGCGACCTGCTGATGCGTATCGACCCCGAGCACTACCGCCTGGCGGTGAAGCAGGCCGAAGCCCAGGTGAACGCCCGCAAGGCGGTGCTGGACATGCGCCGGCTCAGCGCCCACCGCCGCGCGGCGATGGACGAGCAGGTGGTCTCCCGCGAGAGCCTGGACGACGCCAGCAACACCGCGCTGGCCGCCGAGGCGGACTACCAGCAGGCCCAGGCCAACCTGGAGGCGGCCCGGCTGAACCTGGCCCGTACCGACGTGCGCGCACCGGTGGACGGCTACGTGACCAACCTGACCGTGCACGCCGGCGACTACGCGCGCATCGGCGAGGCCAAGCTGGCGGTGGTGGACGAGGCGTCCTACTGGGTCTACGGCTACTTCGAGGAAACCAAGCTGCCGCACATCGCCGTGGGCGACCCGGCGGAGCTGCAACTGATGAGCGGCGAGCGCCTGGAAGGCCACGTGCAGAGCATCGCCCGCGCCATCTACGACCGCGACAACCCCCAGAGCCGTGAGCTGGTGGCCGACGTGAACCCCACCTTCAACTGGGTGCGCTTGGCCCAGCGGGTGCCGGTGCGCATCCACATCGACAAGGTGCCCGAGGGCGTGCTCCTGGCCGCCGGCATCACCGCCACGGTGATCGTGCACCCGGCCAATGGCGCAAACCTCTAGGAACGAACTCATCCTCCCAGCGACGCGGGGCGTGATCGCCCGTAGCCCGGGCTTCAGCCCGGGAAGAAGTGAGCCGGCGCTTCACCTGGGCATTTCACCGGAGATACCGGCGTGGCCCTGGGCTGAAGCCCAGGCTACGGGGGCTCCTGGCCGCACGCCCGTGATCGGCTTCAGCCCGGGGAGAGGTGGTTGAGCCGGCGCATCACTCGTCCTCGTCTTCCACCAGCAGTTCCCTGGGCACTTCGCTGCGCAGCATCAGTTGGCATTGCTGGCTGTCGGGGTCGAAGAGGATGACCGCCTGCTTCTTCTCCAGGGCCTTGCGCACGCGGGCGACGCGGGTGTCGAGCGGGGTCTCGTCGCCGTTGTCGGTGCCGTCGCGGGTGACGAAGTCCTCGATCAGCCGGGTCAGGGTCTCGGGTTCCAGCAGGTGATGGGGGATGAGCATGGGTGGGCCTCGTGGAGCGGGGGCGCGATCGTAGCACCTGCGGGCGTTCAGCTCTCGTCTTGCACGCGCTGGCGCGCCAGGTGGTGGTCCAGGGTGGCGTAGAGCTGGTGGGCGTCGAGGGGCTTGCCGAGGAAGTCGTCCATGCCGGCTGCGGCGCCGGCTTCGCGGTGCTCGTCGAAGATGTGCGCGGTGAGGGCGATGATGGGCACCGGGGCCAGGTGACGGTTGCGCTCCAGTACGCGGATGCGGCGGGTGGCCTCGAAGCCGTCCATTTCCGGCATCTCGCAGTCCATCAGGATCAGCGAGATGCCCTGCGGGTCACGCTCGTACTCGGCCACGGCGGCCACGCCGTTGGCCACGGTGCGCACCCGGTAGCCCTGGCGCTTGAGGAAGTTCTGCACCACCAGTTGGTTCACCGGGTTGTCCTCGGCCACCATCACGCAGGGCGCGCGGTCGGGCTCAGGGTGCTGAGGCGCGGGGGGCGGTGCGGGCATGGCCGGGTGTTCGCTGTAGAAGTCGAGCAGAATCTGGCGCAGCGGCAGCACCGCCAGCGGCTGGGCCATGGCCAGAAGCTGCAGGCCGTCGCTGGGGGGCAGGTTCTGGCACTGCTCGGGCGGACACAGCAGCAGCACGCGCTGGCCCTTGGCGAGGCTGGGTCGCAGGCTGTCGAGCCAATGGGCGACGCTGCCCGGCCAGGGCGCCATCAGCACCAGCAGCGGTGGCACGGTGAAGTCTTCCAGGTAGTCCTGCAGGCGTTCCGGGTCCTGGCAGCGCTCGGTACGCATGCCCCAGCGGCCCAGCAGGCGGCCCAGGGTGTCCAGGCCAAGGCCGTCGAGGGAGGTGAGCAGGGCGGTACGGCCATTCAGCAGGGCCGGCAGCTCGTCGGTTTCCTCCACGGCTTGCAGGGGCAGGTCGAAGGAGAACCGGGTGCCCTGGCCGGGGGTGCTCTGCACTTCGATGCGGCCGCCCATCATCTCCACCAGCTCCTTGCTGATGGCCAGGCCCAGGCCACTGCCGCCGTAGCGGCGGGTGGTGCTGGAGTCGCCCTGGGCGAAGGAGTCGAACAGGTGGGAGAGGGATTCGGTGCCGATGCCGATGCCGCTGTCGCTGATGGCGAACACCAGGCGTGGCTTGCCCAGGCTGTTGTTGCGGCAGCTGACGTTGAGGGCGACGTGGCCTTCGGCGGTGAACTTGAGGGCGTTGCTCAGCAGGTTCATGAGGATCTGCTTGAGTCGTGTGGGGTCGCCCTGGATGCGCCGGGGCACGCCGTTCTCCAGGCTGACGTAGAGGCGCAGACGCTTGTCCAGGGCCTGGGCAGTGAACAGGCTGAGGGCGTCGGAGACCAGTTGCTCCAGGTCGAACTCGATGTGCTCCAGGGTCAGCTTGCCGGATTCGATGCGGGCGTAGTCGAGGATGTCGTTGATCACGGCCATGAGCGCGGTTCCCGAGCTGGAGATGGTGTCGACGTAGAAGCGCTGGGTGCGGTCCAGCGAGGTGTCCTTCAGCAGGTGCAGCATGCCCAGCACGCCGTTGAGCGGGGTGCGGATCTCGTGGCTCATCTTGGCCAGGAAGCGGCTCTTGGCGCGGCTCTCGACGTGGGCCTGCTCGGCGGCCTGGCGCGAGCGGTAGCCTTCTTCCTTGAGGGTGTTGATGCGGTCGGCGAGGCCGATGGACAGGGTGATCAGCTCGATGGTGACGCCGATCTTCACTGCCGTGGCGCCAAAGATGCCCAGCACCTCCACGCCCAGGGAGCCGGTGGTGGCCTGGATGAAGGCGAACAGCATGACCCCCCAGGCCAGGGTGTAGTAGGAGCCGTAGCGCACGCCGCGCCGCCAGACGTAGATGCCGGTTGCCAGCAGCAGCAGGGACACGGCCAGGAGGGTGAGGCTGGCGAGGATGTTCCAGGCCGGCAGGCCCACCAGCGGGGCGGATACGAAGGCCAGCAGGATGAACAGCATGGCGCCGCGCAGGCAGTTGTCCAGACGCGGGAAGTAGGCGCGCGCGTGGAGGAAATAACGGCTGAACTGCACGGCGGTGAGGCAGTGCAGGTACATGAGGATGTAGATGCTCACCGATTGCAGGGCGACATGTTCGGGCAGCAGCTTGAACAGCATGCCGTCGAAGCAGGCGGCGAGCAGGCCGACGTTGAGGTTGTAGGCCAGGTACCAGAGGTAGGCGGACTCGCGCAGCGAGAGGTAGAGGAACAGGTTGTAGAAGAACATGGCGAACAGCACACCGTAGAAGGCGCCGTTGAACCCCATGAAGTTTTCCTGGGCCGCGGCACTGGCGCCGTGGGTGCTGAAGAACAGCGGCAGGAACAGCGTGCTGGTGCTCTCCACCCGCAGCAGCACGGTGCTGACCCCCGGCTGCACCTCCAGGGGGAACCAGAAGTTGCGCACCTGCACCGGGCGCTGGGCGAAGGCGAAGCTGTCGCCGGTTTCCTGCACGCTGATACGGTCGTCGGGGCCGTAGGCATACAGGCGGATGTGATCCAGCAGCGGGTAGTTGACTTCCAGGTAGCCGGCCACCGGATGCGGACGGCTGTTGACCAGGCGGACCTTGAACCACCACACCGAGGCGTTCTTGCCCAGGTTGGCGTGTTCGCCGTGGACAGGGGTGAAGGCCTCGTCGGGCAGATGGCGGACCCGATCGGGTGCGAGGCTGCCATCGGGGTCTTCGAGGTAGGCGGCGAAGGGGCTCAGGGACAGGCGTAGTTCATCACGGTCGAGAGGGGCGCCCTGCAGCGCCCAGACCGGTCCGATGACGCACAGGAGCAGAAGCGCCAGACAGAGGCGAGGCATCCGTTGATCCCATCGTTGTTATCGCCTGTGGCCTGGCACTTTGCCCGTATGCGCGGTGGTCTTCAAGCGTCGTTATCGCCCTTGCCTATGAGGCTTCCGACGGTCGGTACGCGGGTGTCGTTCTCCATCTGCGCGCTGTGCTCCAGTTGGTGGCTGAATGGCTCCAGGGAGTGCTGGGCGGTATCGGCGTCGCTGGCGAACACCGGCGGGCTCATGAGGTAGGCGCCGAGCAGGCGGGTCATGGCCTCCAGGCTGTCGATGTGGGTGCGCTCGTAGCCGTGGGTGGCGTCGCAGCCGAAGGCCAGGAGGGCGGCGCGGGTGTCGTGGCCGGCGGCGATCGCCGACTGCGCGTCGCTGTGGTAGTAGCGGAACAGGTCGCGACGAACTGCCACGGCGTTCTGCTCGGCCAGCTTCAGCAGGTGCCGGGAGAGGTGGTAGTCGTAGGGACCGGAGGAGTCCTGCATGGCGACGCTGACGGCGTGCTCGCTGGAGTGCTGGCCGGGCGCAACGGGGGCGATGTCGATGCCGACGAATTCGCTGACGTCCCAGGGCAGGGCGCCGGCGGACCCGGAGCCGATCTCCTCGGTGATGGTGAACAGCGGGTGGCAGTCGATGGGCGGCACCAGCCGCGCCTCGCGGATGCCCTTGAGGGCGGTGAGCAGGGCGGCGACGCCGGCCTTGTCGTCCAGGTGACGGGCGCTGATGTGGCCGCTCTCGGTGAACTCCGGCAGCGGGTCGAAGGCGACGAAATCACCGACGGACACGCCCAGGGACTCGCAATCGGCGCGGGTCGAGCTGTAGGCGTCCAGGCGCAGCTCTACGTGGTCCCAACTGATGGGCATGCTGTCCACCTCGGTGTTGAAGGCGTGGCCGGAGGCCAGCAGCGGCAGCACGCTGCCGCGGATCACCCCGCTCTCGGTGAACACGCTGACCCGGCTGCCCTCGGCGAAGCGGCTGGACCAGCAGCCCACCGGCGCAAGGGCCAGGCGGCCGTTGTCCTTCACCTGGCGGACGATGGCGCCGATGGTGTCCAGGTGCGCGGCGACGGCGCGGTCGGGGCTGTTCTGGCGGCCGGCGAGGGTGGCACGGATGGTGCCTCGGCGGGTCAGTTCGAAGGGGATGCCCAGCTCATCCAGGCGTTCGGCGACGTAGCGCACGATGGTGTCGGTGAAGCCGGTGGGGCTGGGAATGGCGAGCATCTCCAGCAGCACCTTCTGCAGGTAGGCGAGGTCGGGGTCGGGAAGCGTCTGGCTCATGGTGGCTCCTCTGTGGGGGGGCGCGGGCCGGGGCGGCGGTGGGGCCGGCGGCCGGCACGTTCAGGGGGTGCCCGGTTGGCGGCTGAGCGGGAACAGCAGGTCGACGAAGCGTTCGGCGGTAGGTTGCGGCTGGTGGTTGGCCAGGCCGACCCGTTCGTTGGCTTCGATGAAGACGTAGTCGGGCTGGTCGGCGGCGGGGACCAGCAGGTCCAGCCCCACCACGGGGATGTCCAGCGCGCGGGCGGCGCGCAGGGCGGCATCGGCCAGGGCCGGGTGGAGGATGCCGGTGACGTCCTCCAGGGTGCCGCCGGTGTGCAGGTTGGCGGTGCGGCGCACGGCCAGGCGCTGGCCGGCGGGCAGCACGTCGTCATAGCCGTGCCCGGCGTCGCGCAGGGTGCGCTCGGTCTCCGCGTCCAGCGGGATGCGGCTTTCGCCGCCGGTGGCGGCCTGGCGCCGGCGGCTCTGGGCCTGGATCAGGGCGCGGATGCTGCGCTGGCCGTCGCCGACCACTTCGGCGGGGCGGCGCAGGGCGGCGGCCACCACCTCGAAGCCGATCACCACGATGCGCAGGTCCATCCCCTCGTGGCAGCTCTCCAGCAGCACGCGGCTGTCGTAGCGGCGGGCTTCGGCGATGGCGGCCTCGACGTCCTCGATGCGGCGCAGGCCGACGGCGACGCCCTGGCCCTGTTCGCCATCCACCGGCTTGACCACCAGGGTGCCGTGCTCGGCGAGGAACGCGGCGTTCTCTTCGCGGCTGCCGGCCAGGCGCTGGGCGGGGAGGTTGAGGCCGGCCCGGGCGAGGGCGCGGTGGGTGAGGGTCTTGTCCTGGCAGAGGGTCATGCTCACGGCGCTGGTCAGGTCCGACAGCGACTCGCGGCAGCGCACGCTGCGGCCACCCTGGCTGAGGGTGAAGAGGCCGGCGGCGGCATCGTCCACGCGCACTTCGATGCCGCGCCGGTGGGCCTCGTCGACGATGATGCGGGCGTAGGGGTTGAGGGTCTGCTCCGGGCCGGGGCCGAGGAACAGCGGCTGGTTGATGCCGTTCTTGCGCTTGATGGTGAAGGTGGACAGGTCGCGGAAGCCGAGTTTGGCGTAGAGCGCCTTGGCCTGGCGGTTGTCGTGCAGTACCGACAGGTCGAGGTAGGCCAGGCCCCGGCTCATGAAGTGCTCCACCAGGTGACGCACCAGCGCCTCGCCCACGCCGGGTCGGGCGCATTGCGGGTCCACGGCCAGGCACCAGAGGCTGGAGCCGCCTTCCGGGTCCTGGAATGCCTTGCGGTGATTGAGGCCCATCACGCTGCCCACCACCTGGCCACTGGCGGGGTCCTCGGCCAGCCAGTAGACCGGCCCGCCCAGGTGGCGCGGGGTGATGGCGGTCGGTTCCACGGGCAGCATGGCGCGGCTGCGGTAGAGCTGGTTGATGGCTTGCCAATCCTCGTCGCTGTGGGCCCGGCGGATGCGGAAGCCGCGGAAGGCACGGCGCGCCGGGCGGTAATCGGTGAACCACAGGCGCAGGGTGTCGGAGGGGTCGAGGAACAGTTGCTGCGGCGCCTGGGCCAGCACCTGCTGGGGCGCGGCGACGTAGAGGGCGATGTCGCGCTCGCCGGGGCTTTCGGCCAGCAGCTCCCGGGCCAGGCTGGCCGGGTCGGCATAGGTGTGGCCGAGCAGCAGGCGGCCCCAGCCGCAGTGCAGCATCTGCACCGGGTCTTCCGGGGGCGTCTGGTGTTCTTCCGCCAGGCGTGCCTGCAGGCGCTCGTAGGAGGGGGCCTGGCCGCGCATCAGGCGCTGGCTGTGCAGGTAGGGCTGGCCGGTGTGGGCTTTCATGTCTCTCTCCTTAGATTCCCTGTTCGTTGAGCCAGAGGTTGAGGGCCGCCAGTTGCCACAGGCGCGAGCCGCGCAGCGGGGTGAGGTCCTCCTCGGGGTGGGCCAGCAGCCGTTCCAGGCTGGCGCGGTTGAACAGCCCTTGGTCGTTGCCGCCGTCCAGCAGCAGCTCGCGCACCCAGTCGCGGGTGCGGCCCTGCAGGTGCTTGAGGCCGGGCACCGGGAAGTAGCCCTTGGGCCGGTCGATCACGGCGTGGGGGATGACCTGGCGGGCCGCTTCCTTGAGCACCTGCTTGCCGCCATCGCCCAGCTTGAAGCGCGACGGGATGCGCGCCGACAGCTCGGCCACGCGGTAGTCGAGGAACGGCACGCGGGCTTCCAGGCCCCAGGCCATGGTCATGTTGTCGACCCGCTTCACCGGGTCGTCCACCAGCATCACGGTGCTGTCCAGGCGCAGGGCCTTGTCCACCGGGTCGTCGGCGCCGGGGCGGGCGAAGTGCTCGCGGACGAAGTCGCCGGCCAGGTCGCCGGTCTGCCAGGCGGGCATCACCGTGTCGCGGTACTCGGCGTGGCTGCGGTCGAAGAAGGCGTTGCGGTAGGTGGCGAACGGGTCGCGGCTGTCCACCAGCGGCGGGTACCAGTGGTAGCCGCCGAACAGTTCATCCGCGCCCTGGCCGCTCTGCACCACCTTGCAGTGCCGGGACACCTCGCGGGAGAGCAGGTAGAAGGCGATGCAGTCGTGGCTGACCATCGGCTCGCTCATGGCGCGGAAGGCGGCCGGCAACTGCTCGATGATCTCGTGCTCGCCGATGCGCAACTGGTGGTGGCGGGTGCCGTAGTGGCGGGCGATGAGGTCGGAGTACTCGAACTCGTCGCCACGCTCGCCCCCGGCGTCCTGGAAGCCGATGGAGAAGGTCAGCAGGTCCTTCACGCCGGCTTCGGCCAGCAGGCCCACCAGCAGGCTGGAATCCACCCCGCCGGAGAGCAGCACGCCGACGTCGCGGGCGGCGCGTTGGCGGATGGAAACGGTCTCGCGCAGGCTCGCCAGCAGGCGGTCGCGCCAGTCCGCCAGTTCCAGCCCGGCCTCGTCGGCATCGTGGCCGTAGGCGAGGCTCCACCAGGTGGCCTGGTCGCGGTTGCCCTGGGCGTCGACCATCAGCCAGGTGGCGGGCGGCAGTTTCTCGATGCCCTTGACCAGGGTGCGCGGTGCCGGCACCACGGCGTGGAAGCTGAGGTAGTGGTTCAGCGCCTCGGGGTCGAGGCTGCCGTCGATGTCGCCGCCCTTGAGCAGGGCCGGGAGGCTGGAGGCGAAGCGCAGGCGCTCGCCGGTGCAGGACAGGTACAGCGGCTTGATGCCGAGGCGGTCGCGGGCGAGGAACAGGCGCTGGCTGCCAGGCTCCCAGATCGCCAGGGCGAACATGCCGTTGAGGCGCGGCAGCATGTCCTTGCCCCAGGCATGCCAGGCCTTGGCCAGCACCTCGGTGTCGCCGCTGGAGCGGAAGTGGTAGCCCAGCGCCTGCAGCGCTTCGCGCAGTTCGGGGAAGTTGTAGATCGCGCCGTTGAAGCTGATCGCCAGCCCCAGGTCGGGCTCGATCATGGGTTGGGCAGAGCCGTCGGACAGGTCCATGATCTTCAGCCGACGGTGGCCGAGGGCGACCGGTCCCTGGCTGTGGAAACCCCAGGCATCCGGCCCGCGTGGGGCCATGTGGTGGGTGATGCGTTCGACCGCAGCCAGGTCGGCGGGTCGGTTATCGAAACGTAGTTCTCCAGAAATGCCGCACATAGTTCCTTACCGGTGTGTCCGTTGGGGAGGGTGCACCGCAAAGGTGCATAGGGGTCCGACAGGAGAATGTGCGTTCGGTTCAGATCGATTGGTTATAGGGTTGGCGGAGGTGGTGGCGCTTCTGTGGGCGTGGCTGAACAAGTTAGACGTTTGCGGTTTCTGTTGGTCGCCGGGGACTGGAGTCGTCGAGCACTTGGTGATGGGGGCTAGGTTCTGTACGAAAAGTCGGTGCAGGTAGAATCGCCGCCATGATTGGCTGGAGTCCCATATGGCAAGGCGCTACGAACTCCCGGATGCAGGCTGGGAGTTGATCAAGGATCTGGTTGCCCCGGAACAGAAGATGGGCCGACCTCGAAGTGATGATCGGCTGGTGCTCAACGGCATCTTCTGGATTCTCTGCTCCGGAGCCGCCTGGCGTGATCTGCCGGAACGTTTCGGCCCGTGGTCGACGGTTTATCAACGGTTCCGTGACTGGCGAGACGACGGCACGTTTAACCGGGTACTTGAGCGATTGCACGTCCGGTTGAATCAGGAAGGCCTGATCGACCTGGATACGTGGATGATCGACTCCACCGCGGTGCGTGCAACCCGAGCCTCTTCTGGCGCCGGGAAAAAGGGGGCCAGAAGAACCGGCAGATCATGCATTGGGACGTAGCCGAGGCGGCCTAACCACCAAGATTCACCTGATCTGCGATGCCAACGGGATACCTCTCCGCTTCATGCTGTCACCTGGGCAGGCCAGCGACATTGGCCATGCTCAGCCACTCTTGGATCAGGTACGTATCCCCGGAAAGTCGGGACGGCCTCGTAAGCGCTGCCGTTGGTTACTGGCAGACAAAGGTTACGATGCCGAGCATCTGCGCCAGTACTGCGACCGCTACCGCATGCAGCCGGTGATTCCGCAGCGCGCCATGAAGCGCAAACCCAAGCCAGGGCTACCCCGACTGTTTGATCGTCCGAAATACCGGCAGCGGAATATCATTGAGCGAATGTTTGGCTGGCTAAAAGAAAACCGGAGAATTGTCACCCGTTACGACAAGCTCGCCAGGAGTTTTGCCGCAATGGTCACGCTGGCTTGCACGCTGCGATGCCTGCGGCAGTACTTTTCGTACAGAACCTAGTGCGTATATTCGTGAATAAAAATTATTTGGCGGATTGTTTCTCGATTATGGAATTTAAAAGATATGTGGCGCCCCAAAAAATAGCTCCGTAAATCCAGTCGCCAATGATTAAGACATAGACCATGGTTTCGTAAATGTACTTGGGGGGGCTACCCGATAGCCTTTCCAGTACGAGGCTTGCGCCCTCGGCTGAAAAGAATCCGCTATACAGTAAAGAATATGCAAAAATATAGCCTGATAGCGATGAGGTATATCCGATGAGAATACTGAAAAGTATGGAGTGTCGTCGTTTTTTTTGAGGCTCTGAAGATGACCATAGCGTCAGCAAGGTGAGCGTGATCAAGAATGCGAGTCGATAACCATCATTGTATGGATGTCTCTCAATTCGAGAGGGTATGAAGATCCATATAAATAATGAAATCACGAGCAGTAAGCAACCAAGCGTCAAGTATCGGTATGTGCTCTGTTTCAAGTTATTTCCCTTTCAAATTTTCAAGCTGATCGGCCAGTCTCCAGGGTAATTGCGTAGGTACAAGTCTATTAAAAGGGCCAATTCCGTGTATGACCAAGGATGTGTGCCGTGCACAACTAAGGGCTCCCGGAGTTGGCATTCCCAGTATTCTTCTGGCTATTTCTTCTTCCTCTTCTGGTGTTGTGTTGAATGTATACGTTTTCGTATTGGGTCCGTATTCTCCTGGGTGGTTAAGGTATTTATTCAGATCTGCTTCATCATCTTCAAATACAGGGCCTGGATTGGTTAGGTACCTCTGACCCTGACTGCACGGGTCACACTCATAGTACCTATAACCTCCGTTGGGGTCATATAGCATTTCCTTGCCGCGAGGGTTTGTAATGTGTACTGCAGTATGGTCAATGCCATCTGAAGTATAAATAACTGTAGTTGCTAGCCCTAACGAATCACTATAGCCAAGCGGATTGCCTAGAACATACCCGTAGGTGTTCAGCCCGCCGGCCAACCCAATCGGATCACTCTCCACATACCTACCCGTCTTCGGGTCGTAATCCCTGAAGTAGTTGTAGTAGAGCGCACTGTGCGCATCGGCGACCTGCCCGGGGAAGCGCAGGATCACGTCGATGGTGCTGCCGTGGTTATTCGGCTGCCCCACTCCAAAGGCATCGCTCTGCCAGCTCCACACCAGGTTGCCGCTCTGGTTGGTGGCCAGGCGCGGGGTTTTGCTGGCGAATAAGGGGGAGGTGAGCCTGTAATACAGGGAGTAGCCACCGCGAGGTGCTCGCGGCGGCTAAATTACTGAAGTGAGCGGATGATCTAGTCGTTTGACTCCCCTGCTTTAAAAACGGTAGGTGCTGGGGTAGTAAAAAATACCGGGCTACTTCAGATCATTCCTAGTTCCAAATAATTATTTTTCCGTCAGGCAAGACCAATTCGATTGCCTCTGGCCCTGTCCAAGATGGGCTGTCTAGGTATATCTCTATATATGCGCCCCCCTTGAGTTCCAGTCGAACCATTTTTTCGCTCTCCGCAATTGATTCAATTTTTTCGCCAATTAGATTTTTTGGATTGCTCGACGACAGTTTGTGCTTGTTGAATATGGATAGCTTTGAGGTGTCTTCAAATAAGAAGCCTGTTAACTCACTATCGTTATACACATCTGTTATGCGCTTGTTTTCCAGAGTTATTAAGTAGGATTTCATTGTTACCCCCTAGTCGATTGGATAGTGGCCTGCAGTATTGGGTAAGGTTTTTCCCGTTACAGGGTCAACACCTTGGGGGCGTGGACTGGCCGAATTTGTATATCGGATATACCCATCCGGATATCCAGGGCTATTACCCTTGGGTTGTGTGGCATTCATTATCCTCATGGTGGTTACTTGCCTATTACTCCCACCATTTCCCCCGACAAATGCTGCCCCGGTAATATTTCCGCTTTGATTAATTACCGGTCGGGGACCTACTGCACCTTGCGGCACCGGATATACTGTTCCAACCGGAGTGACAATGAAGTTAGGAGAGTAGGATGGGCGGTTGCAGGGCTAGTTTTCTCATGTTTGTCGAGAGTCTCGCACACGACGAGGAGTTTCTATAATTGCTGGTTTTTGAAAGCTGTATCGTAACTATTTCAGTTTTTATCCTCAATTTCGTCCAGTTTTTCAGACCCAAAGCCATCTAACCAGTGCGATTCGTCAAGCGTGTATCTAGTTACAGTGAATCCATCAGGGAAATCTATAAACCCAGGTAGTTTTGCATATTCTCGGATTTTTGAATTTGCTTTTTGTCTTGACCTGAAAACTCCTAAAAGCTTATAGCTTTCGCTATTGGAGTCTCCATATGTGTGATGAAGTATAAATACGTCTTTCATTGGGTTCACCAAGAGTTGATTATTGTGGGTCTATAAAAAATCTGTCGCCCCATTTTTTAATTTGATTGTACTCAGAGCCTGGGCCGTAACTCCAGTTGCCCTCTCCGTATTTTTTATCCATTAACCGCTTGGCAAAATCTTTTCCCGGCTCACCTTTATATGGTCTTTCTCCTCGTGCCCAGCTTGGTATATCTTTGGCTCCAGCCTTTCCGGAAACGCCTGGTTTGTTAATTTTCCAAATACCACGAGGGCCAATTGGGGGCGCCATTACAAGTACTGGGGTTTGTGCCTCGTATGTCCAGGAACACTCGGAAATTTTAAATGTCCGAAAACCGTAGACCATACGGCCCCAAAGCCATCTATCAATACTATTGTTCACCGTTTCCTGATAGGCCGATGCATCTGCTCGAGCCTCGGCTTCAGTCGCGAACATATCTCCCGGTGCCAGCCCAAGGATATCTACGAGTTTTACTGGATTTCCCTGCACATACCCATATGTATTGAGTCCGCCACCAAGCCCAATCGGATCACTCTCCACATACCTACCCGTTTCCGGGTCGTAATCCCTGAAGTAGTTGTAATACAGCCCACTGTGCGCATCGGCGACCTGCCCGTGGAAGCGCAGGAACACATCGATATTGCCGCCTTTGGTGTTGGGCCGCCACACACCAAAGGCATCGCTTTGCTAACTACATATCAAACTGGTGGTAAAGTGCCGGGTATTGAAGCGGTCGATGCCTAGGGATGGTCTGAAGTAGTCCTACATTTCCGGCCGACTTCGACCTCTGCCGATTTTGAACGCACCCGCCAATCAAAACCGGTCAGGTTGTCCGCTCAGCTCTCCGTTTTGGGCCGTCACGAGTACCTCGTAGCGGCCATTCCTCACATTACAGGTGTACCTCTCCTGCGGTAGTCATCAA
>NZ_LYSP01000016.1:0-107657 GCF_001728945.1 Pseudomonas sp. ENNP23 | reverse complement strand
GTCGGCGACGGTGACCACACCGGTGGTGGCGTTGATGGCGAAGCGGCCGCCGGCGTTGTCCACCAGTTCGTATTGGGTGATGGTGGCACCCGCGTCGTCGTCCACGCCCTTGGCGGTCACACCGACCACGGTGCCGTTGACGGCGTTTTCGTTGACCTGGTTGGCGGCCGTGTCGCTGTCGCTGATCGCCACGCCGTTATCGTTCACGTTGGTGACGTTCACGGTGACGGTGGCGGTGGCGGCGGTCTTGCCGTCGGTGGCGCTGACCTGCAGTTGGTGCCGGGTGGCGGTTTCGTAGTCCAGCGTTTTGCCGTTGGCTAGGGTGATGACCCCGGTGCTGGCGTTGATGCTGAACAGGCCGGCGTCGTTGCCGCCGGTGATGCTGTAGAACAGCGGCTCGCCGTCGCGGTCCTGGTCGGTGCCGGTGAAGCGGTCGCTCAGGTCGGCGATGGTGGTGCCGGCGCCGGTGTTCTCGGCAAAGGTGACGCTGCTGTCGGCCAGGCCGGGCGCGTCATCCAGATTGGCCACCTGGATGGTCATGGTATTGGGCTGGGTCGAGAACTGGCCGCTCTGGTCCTGCACGGAGAAGCTGAAGGAGCCGTTGCTGCTGCCGCTGGCGGTGGGGGTGTAGACCAGTGAGGCGATCTGCGCCGCAGTGACCAGCATGCCCACGGTGACGGCGGTGCCGTTCAGGCTCAGGCTGCCGTTGCCCGGCAGACTGTTGATGCGGATGGCCTTGAGGCTGTCGCCGGCATCCACGTCGCTGAAGCCGAACTCGGCGGCACTGAAGCTGCGCGGGGTGCCTTCGTCGGTGCGCACGCTGTTATCGGCGCCGGTGGGGGCATCGTTCAACGGGTGTACGGTGACCGGCAGGGTCAGCGAGGTGGAGGCCTTGTCGCCGTTGGCGCCTTCGGTGGCGGTAGCGGTGACCTTCAGGTCGAAGCTGCCGCTGTAGTTGGCCGGCGGGGTGATGCTCAGGTTGCCCAGGTTCCAGCCGCTGATGTCGGCGGTGGTGGTGCTGCTGGTGGCGGTGAAGCTGTTCACGCCGTCGGTCAGGGTGGCGCCCTCGGGGATCTGCGAGATGCCCACGGAGAGGCTTTCCGAGCCGTCGGTGTCGTTCAGCGAGGCGGTCAGGCGCGACAGCGGGATGCTGCTGTCCTCGTCGCCTTCGTTGGCGTTGTAGAGCTGGTAGTAGCCCTTGCCGTCGCTGCCATGCAGATCCGACAGGTGCAGGCCGTTGCCGGTCAGGTCGCTGGCTTTGGTGTAGAGCTGCACGTTGGCGCTGGACAGGTCCTGCACCGGGCCGTTGCCGACCTTGACGTTGACGTCCAGGGCGCCCGGGCCGCTCTGGTTGTGCTGGTAGATGTCCAGGGTGTAGTAGCCGCTCTGCTGGGCGGTGTAGCTGCCGCTGAACTGGCCGCCGTTGCCGCCCCAGGTGGCGCTGCCCACGGTGGTGCCGCCGACCACGACCATCACGCTGTCGTCGCCGGTGCCGCTGAAGGTGTAGGTCTGGCCCGCTTCCAGGTAGATCAGGCCGGAGAGCTTGTTGGCCACGCCGGCATTGACGCTGTCGATGTGGGCATCGCTCAGGTTGCCGCTGCTGGTGGGGGTGCCGGCGGCGTCGATGGCGCTCTTCAGGGTGGCCGGGTTGACGCCATTGCCGCCGCTGCCCAGGGCCAGGTTGTTCCAGCTCTGCTGCAGCAGACCGGTGGCTGCGGGGGCTGTGCCGGAGCCGGGTGCCTGGGTGCCCAGGTTCGGGGCATCGGCCACGGCCTGGATGCCGACCTGAACGGTGGCCGTGCTGTTGCCGCCCTTACCATCGGTGATGGTGTAGGTGATGGTGTCCGCGCCGCTGTAGTTGCCGGTGGGGGTGTAGACGAGCTTGCCGTCGACGATGCTGACGTTGCCGTGCTGTGCGGTGGCACCGGTCAGGGCCAGGCTGTCGCCATCCACGTCGCGGTCGTTGGCCAGCACGTCGAGGGTGACGGTGGTGTCTTCCTGGGTGGTGGCGGTGTCGTTGACGGCTGTCGGGGCATCGTTCACCGGCTTGACGGTGATGTCGACCACGGTGTCGACCACGCCGCCCTTGCCGTCGCTGACGGTGACCACGAAGCGATCCGGGCCGTTGTAGTCGCCGTTGGGCTTGTAGGTGTACTCGCCGGTGTTCGGGTCGAGGGTCAGGGTGCCGTTGGCGGTACCGGTCTTCACGGTGTAGGTGAGGGTGTCGCCGTCCACGTCGGTGGCGGGGATGCGGCTGGTCAGGGTGCCGTCCTCGTCCACGTTGGCGGTGCTGTTCGGGGCCACCGGGGCATCGTTGACCGGCTTGACGGTGACGCTGACCACGCTGGTGGTGGTGCCGCCGTTGCCATCGCTGATGGTGACGGTGAAGGTATCGCTGCCGTTGAAGTCCTTGGCCGGCTGATAGGTGTAAGTGCCGTCGGCATTCATCACCACGGTGCCGTGCTGCGGGCCGTTGCCGTTGGCGATGCTGTAGGTGAGGGTGTCGCCGTCGATGTCGTTGCCGGTCACGCGGCCGTCGACCGGGGTGTCCTCGTCGGTGCTGATGCTGGACGGGGTGGCGGTCGGGGCGTCGTTCACCGGTTTGACGGTGATGTTGACCACGGTGTCGGTGACACCGCCTTTGCCGTCGCTGACGGTGACCACGAAGCTGTCGTTGCCGTTGTAGTCCTTGCCCGGTACGTAGGTGTACTCGCCGTTCGTGTTGAGGGTGAGGGTGCCTTGGGTGGTGCCGGTCTTGAGCGTGTAGGTGAGGCTGTCGCCGTCCACATCGGTGGCCGGGACACGGCTGGTCAGGGTGCCGTCTTCGTCGACGCTGGCGGTGTTGTTCGGAGCCAGCGGGGCATCGTTGACCGGATTGACGGTGACGTTGACCACGCTGGTGGTGGTGCCACCGTTGCCATCGCTGATGGTGACGGTGAAGGCGTCGCTGCCGTTGAAGTCCTTGCCCGGTTGGTAGGTGTAGGTGCCGTCGGCGTTGAGGGTGACGGTGCCGTGCTGCGGGCCGTTACCGCTGGCGATGCTGTAGGTGAGGGTGTCGCCGTCGATGTCCCGGGCGATGACCTTGCCGTCGACCGGGGTGTCTTCGTTGGTGCTGATGTTGGACGGGCCGCTCACCGGTGCGTCGTTGATCGGGTTGACCTTGATGGTCACCACAGAGTCGGCGTAGGCGCCTTTGTCGTCGTAGACGCGGATGGTGAAGGCGTCGTTGCCGTTGTAGTCCTTGTTCGGCGTGTAGGTGTACTCGCCGGTGACGGTGTTGAGCAGCAACGAGCCGTGGTTGACGCCGCTCTGGATGGTGTAGGTCAGCTTGTCGCCATCCACGTCACTGGCGACGATCTTGCCGTTGACGCTCTGGTCCTCATCGGTTTCCTTGGCCTGGTCAGCGGTGACCGGGGCATCGTTGACCGGATTGACGGTGACGTTGACCACGCTGGTGGTGGTGCCGCCGTTGCCATCGCTGATGGTGACGGTGAAGGCGTCGCTGCCGTTGAAGTCCTTGCCCGGCTGGTAGGTGTAGGTGCCGTCGGCGTTGAGGGTGACGGTGCCGTGCTGCGGGCCGTTACCGCTGGCGATGCTGTAGGTGAGGGTGTCGCCGTCGATGTCCCGGGCGATGACCTTGCCGTCGACCGGGGTGTCTTCGTTGGTGCTGATGTTGGACGGGCCGCTCACCGGTGCGTCGTTGATCGGGTTGACCTTGATGGTCACCACGGAGTCGGCGTAGGCGCCTTTGTCGTCGTAGACGCGGATGGTGAAGGCGTCGTTGCCGTTGTAGTCCTTGTTCGGCGTGTAGGTGTACTCGCCGGTGACGGTGTTGAGCAGCAACGAGCCGTGGTCGGCGCCGCTCTGGATGGTGTAGGTCAGCTTGTCGCCTTCCACGTCGCTGGCGACGATCTTGCCGTTGACGCTCTGGTCCTCGTCGGTCTCCTTGGCCTGGTCGGCGGTGATAGGCGCATCGTTGACAGGGGTCACATCGATGCTGACGAGGCTGGTGGTGGTGCCGCCTTTGCCATCGCTGACGGTGACGGTGAAAGCATCGGGCCCGTTGTAGTCCTTGTTCGGGCGGTAGGTGTAGCTGCCGTCGCTGTAGAGGGTGAGGGTGCCGTTCTGCGGGCCGTTACCGCTGGCGATGCTGTAGGTGAGGGTGTCGCCGTCGATGTCGCGGGCATCCACCTTGCCGTTCACCGGGGTGTCTTCGGCGGTGCTCAGGTTGGCCGGGTTGGCGGTCGGTGCGTCGTTGACCGGGTTGACGGTGATCCGCACCACGGTGTCGACCACGCCGCCCTTGCCGTCATCGATGGTGACGGTGAACGAGTCCGGGCCGTTGTAGTTGGCATTGGGCTTGTAGGTGTACTGGCCGGTCGCGTTGTCGAGCACCAGGGTGCCGTTGCTGGTTCCGGTCTTCAGGGTATAGGTCAGGCTGTCGCCATCGGCGTCGGTGGCGTTCAACTGACTGGTGAGGGTGTCGTCCTCATCCACGCTGACGTTGGCGTTGTTGACCACCGGCAGGTCATTGATCGGGGTGACCGCCAGGTTGATGGCGCCGCTCACGGTGCCGGTGCCGTCGTTGACGCTGTAGGTGAAGCTGCCCACGGTGTCGCCGGCCTTGTAGTCGGCGGGGGCGTTGTACTTCAGCCCCTGGAGCTGGGTGCTGGTGAGGGTCTGGCCATTGCTGACCAGGGTGCCATCGGCGAGGGTGACCTGGCCGACCACCGGCAGGCCGGTGACGGTGATGGTGAGTGCGTCGCCGTCCACATCGGTGGGCGCTGCGATGTTCAGCGGGGTGCCGACGCTTTCCTCGTTGACGGTGAGGGCGTGGCTGTCCACTACCGGCAGGTCGTTGACCGCAGTGACGCCCACCTTGACGGTGGCGGTATCGGTGCCGCCCTTGCCGTCGCTGACGGTGTAGGTGAAGGAACCGGTGCCGTTGAAGTTGGCGGCCGGGGTGAAGACGACCTTGCCGTTGACCAGGGCCACGGTGCCGTTGACCGCGTTCTGCACGCTGACGATGGTCAGGCTGTCGCCGTCCACGTCCGTATCGTTGCCCAGCAGGGTGGCGGGCTCGATGGTCAGCGGGGTGTCTTCAGCGGTCACCAGGCCGTCGAGGCCGTGGCTCAGGCTGTTGCCGCCGAGCACGGTGTAGCTGCCGCCTTCGGGACGCATTTCCACCTTGAGCAGGGCCTGGCCGCCCTGGTCCCAATAGATGATCTGGATCTGGTGGGCGCCGCCGGCGGGCACGTTGAAGGTGGCGAACTCGCGGGCGGTCGGGCCCTGGTTGCCGTTGTACTCGGCCACCACCTTGCCGTCGATGACGATGCTGAAGCCGTCGTCGGCAGTGACGCGGAGCTGGTAGTTGCCAGCGGCCAGGTTGATCGAGCCGCTCAGCTCGACGATGGCGTCGGAGCTGTTGGCCGGCGCGGTGCTCAGGCTCGCGGCGTCGCTGCCGAGAAACTTCTGCAGGTTGCCGTTGCCGCCCAGGTGGCTGTTGGTGCCGTTGCCGTAGTTCAGCGAGGTGGCGGTGAAGGTGGCGTCGGCAGCGTGCTTGGCGATGAAGTCCTTGACCATCGCCAGGTTGCTCAGGTTCGGGCCGTCGGTGCCTTCGCGGTAGGCGTAGTAGCTGCCCTTCAGGCCGCTGAGGGTCGGGGCGTCGTCGCGGGCATCGGGGGCATCGTTCACCTGGGTGACGTTGATGGTCACGCTGCCGTTAACGGTGGCGGTGCCGTCGTTGACGCTGTAGGTGAAGCTGCCCACCGGGTCGCCGGCCTTGTAGTCGGCGGGGGCGTTGTATTTCAGGCCCTGGAGCTGGGTGCTGGTGAGGGTCTGGCCATTGCTGACCAGGGTGCCGTCGGCGAGGGTGACCTGGCCGACCACCGGCAGGCCGGTGACCTTGATGGTAAGTACGTCGCCGTCGGCGTCGGTGGGCGCCTTGAGGCCCAGCGGGGTGCCGACGCTTTCTTCGGCCACGGTGAGGGGCTTGCTGTCCACCACCGGCAGGTCATTCACCGGGGTGACGCTGATGGCGACGCTGCCGTTCACAGTGGCGGTGCCGTCGTTGACGCTGTAGGTGAAGCTGCCCACTGGGTCGCCGGCCTTGTAGTCGGCGGGGGCGTTGTACTTCAGGCCCTGGAGCTGGGTGCTGGTGAGGGTCTGGCCATTGCTGAGCAGGGTGCCGTCGGCGAGGGTGACCTGGCCGACCACCGGCAGGCCGGTGACGGTGATGGTGAGCGCGTCGCCGTCCACATCGGTGGGCGCCTTGAGGCCCAGCGGAGTGCCGACGCTTTCTTCGGCCACGGTGAGGGGCTTGCTGTCCACCACCGGCAGGTCGTTCACCGCAGTGACGCCAATGGCCACGCTGCCGACCACGGTGGCCGTGCCGTCATTGACGCTGTAGGTGAAGTTGCCCACCGGGTCGCCGGCCTTGTAGTCGGCGGGGGCGTTGTACTTCAGGCCCTGCAGTTGAGCGCTGGTGAGGGTCTGGCCGTTGCTGACGGTGCTGCCGTCGGCCAGGGTCACGCGGCCGACCACGGGCAGGCCGGTGACGGTGATGGTGAGCGCGTCGCCGTCCACATCGGTGGGTGCCTTGAGGCCCAACGGGGTGCCGACGCTTTCCTCGGCCACGGTAATGGCGTTGCTGTCCACCGCCGGGGCGTCGTTGCGGCCTTCGATGGTGATGCTGGCACTGGTCTTGACCAGGCCACCCTGGCCGTCACTGACCTCGTATTCGTAGTTCAGGACCAGGTTCTGGCCCTTGGCCAGGTAGTTGTAGGCGGACGGGTCCACCTTGAGGCTGTTGCTGGCGGCGTCGAAGGTCACACCGGCGGCGTTGCCGGTGCCGATCTGCTTGAGGTTGACGACGCTGAGTACGTCCTTGGCGTCGACGTCACTGGCGTTCTGCAGCAGGTCGATGCTGTAGGCCGGGGCGTCTTCGTTGGTCACCGAGGTGACGGCACCGCTGACCACCGGGGCGTCGTTGCTGCCGGTGACGGTGATGGTGACGTCACGGCTGGCGCTGGCGTTGCTGCCATCGGTGACGGTCACGCGGTAGACCAGGGTCAGGGTCTCGCCGGCAGCCAGGTAGTCCAGGGAGCCGGCCGGCACGCTGTAGGTCCAGTGCACGGAGCCCTGGCCGTCGCCGGTGGCGGAGTCGCTGAGGGCGGCGGCGAGGTTGCCCAGGGCGGCTACGGTCTGGCCATTGCCGTTGGTGGCGCTGACCAGTTGGGTGCTGACGCTGTGGGTGTCGTTGAGGTCGGCGTCTTCGAAGCCGATGTCGCCGGTGGCGCTGAGGTTGCCGGCGTTCTCGCCCGGCACGCCGTCGGCACGCTCGGTGACGCTGCCGCTCTGTACGGTGGTTTCCAGCACCGGGGCGTCGTTGCGGCCTTCGATGGTCAGGGTGGCGGTGGTGGGGGTGACGCCACCGTTGCCGTCGACCACGTCGTAGCTGTAGGTGAGCACCAGCTTCTCGCCGGCGGCCAGGTAGTTGTAGGCGTTGGGGTTGACCTGCAGGGTGCTGCCCGAGACGGTCACGCCGGCGGTGTCGCCGCTGCCGACCAGCTTGACGTTGGCCACCGAGAGCACGTCGCTGCGGTCCACGTCGCTGGCGTTCTGCAGCAGGTCGACCTGCTGGGCGCCGGCGTCTTCGTTCGTGGTGGTGGTGATGGCCGCGCTGACCACGGGGGCGTCGTTTACGCCGTCGATCACCACGGTGGCCTGGGTGGTGACCAGGCCGCCATGGCCGTCACTGACCTGGTACTCGTAGGTGAGGGTGACCTTCTCGCCCTTGGCCAGGTAGTTGTAGGCGCTGGGGTCGAGCACCAGGGTGTTGCCGCTGACGGTAACGCCGGAGGCATCGTTGCCGCTGGTTTCGCGCAGGTTGACGACGTTGAGCACGTCCTTGGCATCGGTGTCGCTGGCCTTGGCCAGCAGGTCGATGACCTGGCCGGCGGCGTCTTCGTCGGTGCCGACGCTGATGGCGCCGGTGACCACCGGAGCGTCGTTGATGCCGGTGATGGTCAGGGTCAGCACGCTGTCGCTGCTGAGCTGGCCGTCAGTGGCGGTGAACGGAACCTGGATGACCAGCTTCTCGCCGTCGGCCAGGGCCTGGTAGGCCGCGTTGCTCGGGTCCAGGGTCCAGGTGCCGTCGGGGTTGAGGCTGAAGCCGGCCGGGGCGTTGCCCTTGAGGCTGAAGGTCAGTTTGTCGCCGTCGACGTCGGTGGCGGCGAGCTGGCCGCCCACGGTGGGGCCGTCTTCGGTGGCGCCGGCGCTGGTGGGGCTGGCCACGGGCGCATCGTTGACCGGGGACACGTTGACCGTGGCGGTGGCGCTGGTGGAGGTGGCGCCATCGTTGTCCACGGCCTGGTACTGGAAGGTGGTGGTGCCGTTCCAGTCGCTGTCCGGTACGAAATAGACCGGGCCGGTGACGTTGTCGCCGGCTTTCAGCGGGGTGCCGCCAGTGGCCGAGGTGTAGAGCTGGCCATGCTGGGGCAGGCCGGTGATGACGAAGCCGGTGACGCTGCCGTCGACGTCGCTGCCGGCCAGGTCGACCTGGATGCGTGCGGGCTGGTCTTCACTGCCGCTGACGGACACGGCGCTGGCCACCGGGGCGTCGTTGGTGCCGGTGACGGTGATTTCCAGGTTGGCGGTGTTGCTGGCACCGAATTCGTCGGTGACGGTGACTGGCACCTTGATCACCCGCTGCTCGCCGGCCTTGAGGCTGTCGTAGGCGCTGTGGCTGCTGTCGAAACTCCAACTGCCGTTGCTGTTGAGGGTCAGGCCGTCGACGGTGGCGGGGGTGGTGAAGGTCAGTTGGGCGCCGGTGTCGACGTCGGTGGCGATCATCTGGCCGGTGATGACGCCATCGCCTTCATTGGCTGCGGCGGTGGCGGCGTCGATCTTCGGCGCATCGTTGGTGCCGGTGACGGTGATGGTCAGGGTGCTCTTCGCATTCAGGCTGCCGTCGCTGACGCTGTAGGGGATGGTCAGGGTCAGGACTTGCCCCTTGGCCAGACTCTGGTAGCCGGCGGCGCTGGGGTCGAGTGTCCAGGTGCCGTTGGGGTTGAGCTGGAAGCCGTCCGGGGCGGGGCTGTCGAGGGTGTAGGTCAGCTTGTCGCCGTCGACATCGCTGCCGTCGAGCTGGCCGCCGATGGGGGCGGCGTCTTCTTCGGTGGCGGCGCTGGTGGCGCCGGCCACGGGGGCATCGTTTACCGGGTTGATGGTCAGGCCGATGCTGTCGTTGTCGCTGAGCTGGCCATCGCTGGTGCGCACGTTGAGGGTGTCCGGGCCGTTGTAGTCGGTGGACGGGACGTACTTCAGGCCCTGCAGGGCGGCGTTGATGGCCTGGGCGCTGCCGGAGAGCACCAGGGTGCCGGTGCCGTTGCCGCTGAAGGTCACGCCGTTGCCGAGGCTGCCCAGGGTCAGGGTGCCGTGGCCGACGCTGAGGGTGGTGGTGAGGGTGTCGCCGTCCACGTCGGCGACGCTGATGGCGTTGCCGTTGGCGGTGCTGAAGGTCTGGCTGCCGTCTTCGTCGAGGGTCTGGGCGCCAGGGACGCTGTTGACCGGGGCGTCGTTGATCGGGTTGATCACCAGTTGCAGCGTGCCGGTGGTGCTCAGGGAGCCGTCGCTGAGGGTGTAGGTGACGGCTGGCACCACGCCGCTGTAGTCGGCGTTGGGGGTGAAGGAGAACTCGCCGTTGGCCAGCAGGGTGAGCTTGCCCACCGACAGGTAGGCGGTGTCGCCGGCCTGGTAGTTCTGCCCGGCGATGCTGAAGCCGGTGACGCTCAGTTTGGTGCTGTCGACGTCGCTGTCGTTGGTCAGCACGTTGCCGGTGGCGACGCTGTCCTCATCCAGGGTGACGGTGTCGTCCACGGCCACCGGGGCATCGTTGGTGCCGTTGATGGTGACGGTGACGCTGGTCTTGGTGCCGTCGGCACTGGTGACTTCGAAGGTGTCCACCAGCTTCTGGCCGACGTTCAGCTCGTTGTAGGCAGCATTGGCGACATAGCTCCAGTTGCCGGCGGCGTCGATGCTGAAGGTGCCGTAGGTGCCGGCGGTGCCGCTCTGGGCAACGAAGGTGGCTGGGCTGTCGACATCGGTGATGGTCAGGGCGCCACCTGCGCTGAGGGCGCTGTCGGTCTCGTCCAGTCGCACGTCGGCGCTGCTGAGCACGGCGGCGTCGTTGGTGCCGTTGATGGTGACGGTGACGCTGGTCTTGGTGCCGTCGGCGCTGGTGACCTGGAAGGTGTCCACCAGTTTCTGGCCGACGTTCAGCTCGTTGTAGGCGGAATTGGCGATGTAGCTCCAGTTGCCGGCCGCGTCGATGCTGAAGGTGCCGTAGTTGCCGGCGGTGCCGGTCTGGGTGACGAAAGTGGCCGGGCTGTCGACGTCGGTGATGCTGAGGGTGCCGCCGGTGGTGAGGGCGCTGTCGGTTTCGTCCAGTTGCACGTCGGCACTGCCGAGCACGGCAGCGTCGTTCACGCCGGTGACGGTGATGGTCAGGGTGCTGGTGCTCTTGGCGCCGAACTGGTCGGTCACTTCATAGGGCACGGTGAGGGTCAGCTTCTGGCCTTCGGCGAGGGACTGGTAGGCGGCGTTGCCAGCGTCCAGGGTCCAGGCGCCGGTCTGCGGGTTGAGGCTGAAGCCGGCGGGGGGCTGGTTGGTGAGGCTGTAGCTGAGCACCGCACCCTTGTCGGCGTCGCTGGCCTGCAGGGTGCCGCTGACGGTCTGGTCTTCGGTGACGTCGGCGCTGCTGGCGGTGGCGATCGGTGCGTCGTTGGCACCGTTGAAATTGATGGTGATGACGCGGGTGTCGCTGGCGCCGGAGGGGTCGCGCACGGTGACGACGAAGCTGTCGCTGGCCTGCTCGCCGTCCTGCAGGCCGTTCACGGCCTGGGCATCCACGACATAGGTATAGGTGCCGTCGGCATTGACGGTCAGCTCGCCGTAGGCGCCTTTGCCGCTGCCGCTCCAGGTCAGTTGGGTGTCGTCCACGTCGGTGGCGGTCAGTTGGCCCTTGATGTCGGCGAAGGTGTCCAGGCCGGCAGTGTCGTTGACGTCGGCGGTGTAGGTGCCGCTGGCCACCGGGGCGTCGTTGACCGGGGTGATGCCCAGGTTGACGGTCAGCGGGGTGGAGGCGCCGCGGCCATCGGTGGCGGTCACGACGAAGCTGTCGGCGCCGTTGTAGTCCTGGGCCGGGGTGTAGGTCCAGGTGCCGTTGGGGTTGAACACCAGGGTGCCGTTCGCCGGGCCCTGGGTGACGCTGAAGGTGATCAGGTCGCCGTTGGCGTCGCTGGCGGTGAAGGTGCCGCTGATCGGGGTGTCTTCCGGCGTGCTCAGGCTGAAGGTGGTGATGAGGCCGCCATCGGCACCCGTGAACTGCGGGGCGATGTTGGGCAGCCCGCCCTGGGTTTCGTCGGTGCCGGAGGCTCCATTGGCCAGACCCTGGGTGGCAAAACCGATCTGCGCCTCAACGACACCGCCGGTGGGGTCCAGCAGGACGAAGCTGCGGCCACCGCCGGCTTCACCACCACTGGTGGTGCCGCCTGCGCTGGTGGCGCCGGCTGCGGTGGCTTCGAAGGCCTGGGTCGGGTCGACGCCAGCGGCGATGGCCTGTTGCAGCTCTTCGGCGCTGGGTGCGGTCTGGGCGGCGCCGTCATCGGCGACCTGCGGGGCGAAGTCATTGCTGGCCCAGCGAGTGTCGCGGCCCAGGTCGATCAGGCGGCCGTCGGGCAGCTCGATGGTGACCATGCTGGCCGCACCGGTGACGATCTCGTCACCCTGGAAGATCCGATCTCCCTCGAAGAGCTGACGCTGCACACCCTCGGCGGAGAGTGCAACGACCTGGCCGATGACGCTTTTCACTACGGCTACGACAGTGCTCATGGGGGTGAATCTCCTGGTTTGGCTTCAGCTTGCGGCGCCGAGTCGTTCCAGAGGTGGATCGGCGCTGCATTCCTTCAATGATTCGGTGGTGTTGGAAAGTTGGCGTCAGTAATTTGGCTTATTCTCGTTAGCTATTGAGCATATGCCAAAGTATTGACCAATTGACTGCCATCCTAAACAATTGCCTACGTAATGTCACTTTGATATTCGCAGCTAATTAGGATAGTTCTGACAGAAGGATCAGGACTGACTTGGGTCACGGATTTCTGCTCGCTGTTTGAGCAAAGTTGACGCCAATCCCCTGACGGAATCTTGCCCGGACAGAAACCCATCGAATCTCTGAAAAGGATGCCTTTCATGCGTCTGCGCTTCGCTACTGCCTTGCCCCTTGCTCTTGTCGCCAGCTTCCCCCTGCATGCGCAGACCCTGCAGGAGGCCATGCAGCGTGCGATCGAGTACCACCCGGAAGTCCAGGCCGGGGTGAATGCCCGTCTGTCGGCTGACTACCAGTTGAAGGCTGCGAAGGGCGGCTACCTGCCGCGCGTCGACCTGGTGGCCGGCTACGGCCGTGAAGGCAGTGACAACACCACCACCCGTGGCCAGGGTGACCACTGGAAGACCATGACCCGTGGTGAGTCGGCGCTGAGCCTGCAACAGATGGTGTTCGACGGCTTCGCCACCTCCAACGAAGTGGCGCGCCAGCAGGCTACGGTGAACTCCCGCGCCTATTCCTTGCTGGGCACCTCCGAGCGCACCGCGCTGGACGTGGCGCAGGTGTACATCGAAGTGATCAAGCGCCAGGAGATGGTCCGCCTGGCCGAGGAGAACCTGAAGAGCCACCAGCGCATCTATGACCAGATCACCCTGCGCAGCACCCGTGGGGTAGGGCGCCTGGCCGACCAGGACCAGGCCGAGGCGCGCCTGGCCCAGGCCCGCAACAACCTGATCACCGAGCAGACCAACCTGGCCGACGCCCGCACCAACTACTTCAGCGTGGTGGGCACTGATCCGCTCGAACTGACCGAGCCGTCCGGCCTGCCGGGCCAACTGCCCACCGACTTGGCGGAGGCCCGCCGTGCCCTGCTGGAAAACAGCCCGATCCTGCGTTCGGCCGAGTCCGACGTGGCCGCTGCGGAGAAGCAGTACGACGCCGCCAAGTCCACCTTCTACCCGCGCTTCGACGCCGAGCTGCGCCGTGGCGCCGATAACGACCTGGACGGCCAGAACGGTCACGTCAACGAATGGCAGGCCATGCTGCGCATGCGCTACAACCTGTTCGCCGGCGGCAGCAACAAGGCTGACCTGGAGTCCAAGTCCTATCAGGTGAACCAGGCCCTGGACATCCGCAACAACGCCCTGCGCGTGCTCAACGAAGACCTGGGCCTGTCCTGGAACGCCCTGGCCAACGCCCGCGAGCAGTTGCCCATCGCCCAGCAGTACGTGGACTACAGCAGCCGCGTGCGCGAGTCCTACCAGAAGCAGTTCAGCATCGGCGAACGCACCCTGCTGGACCTGCTGGACAGCGAGAACGAGCTGTTCACCGCGTCCCGTCGCCTGGCCGAGATTCGCTACCTTGAGCTGTTTACTCAGTACCGGATCAAAGCCACCATGGGCGAGCTGCTCAAGAGCCAGGGTGTCGTCGCGCCCATGGCGAGCGTCGTTCAGAGTGAGCTGAAGCCCGAAGTGAACCTGCCGGGCCTCAACTGAGCAGCGCCCAACCCCCGTACCGTTGAAAAGAGTGTTCCAGCGTGGATCAAGAAGCCAGTCGATTGCCCTTCACCAACGATCCACGCGGACAGCTCGATGATCCCCTGCTCGACAGCCTCCTCAGCCTCTGCCTGCAGCACCAGCGCCCGGCCAGCCGGGCCATGCTCACGGCGGGGCTGCCGCTGCCCGGTCAGCGCCTGACCCCCGAACTGCTGCCCCGTGCGGCCGCCCGGGCCGGCCTGCAGGGGCGCCTGCTGCAACGCAAGCTGGAGCAGATCCCGACCATTGCACTGCCGGCGATGTTGATCCTCAGGGAGGGCCGCTGCGCCGTGCTGCTGGGCTGGGAGGCCAACGGCGATGCACGCCTGCTGCTGAGCGAGAGCGACGGCGGTGAGGTGCGCGTCCCCCGCGAGACCCTGGCCGAGGACTACGCCGGCCAGGCCTTCTTCGCCCAGCCTCGGCACAAGTTCGACCTCAACCACGGCACGCTGATCCCCCGGGTCAAGCACTGGTTTCGCGACACTCTCAAGCGCTCCCGCTGGCTCTACGTCGACGCGGTGGCGGCCAGCCTGCTGATCAACCTGATCGGTCTCGGCGCACCGCTGTTCGTGATGAACGTGTACGACCGCGTGGTGCCCAACCAGGCCGCCGCCACCCTGTGGGTGCTGGCCGTGGGCATTTCCGGCGCCTACGTCTTCGACCTGCTGCTCAAGACCATGCGCGGCCTGTGCCTGGACCTGGCGGGCAAGAAGACCGACATGATCATTTCCGCCACGCTGTTCGAGCGCATCGTCGGCATGGCCATGAAGCACCGACCCGCGCGGGTCGGCAGCTTTGCCCAGAACATCCATGAGTTCCAGACGCTGCGGGACTTCCTCGCTTCGCTGACCATGACCAGCGTGATCGACCTGCCGTTCACGGTGCTGATCCTGCTGGTGATCGGCATCCTCGGTGGGCACCTGGTGTGGGTGCCGCTGGTGGCCTTCGTGCTCGCCGGTACCCTCGGCTGGCTGTTGCAGAAGCCTCTGGTGGAGACCATGGATCGCACCATGGCGCTGTCCGCCGAGCGCCAGTCGAGCCTGATCGAGACCCTGGCCGGTCTTGACGCGGTGAAGGTGAACAACGCCGAGAGCGAGCGCCAGTACCTCTGGGAGCAGACCATCGGCACCCTGGGCCGCCTCGAACTGCGGGTGAAGATGCTCTCCAGTCTGTCGCTGAACCTGACCCTGATGATCCAGCAACTGGCCGGGGTGGTGATGATCGTCGCCGGGGTCTACATGATCATCGCCGGTGACCTCAGCATGGGTGGCCTGATCGCCTGCTACATGCTCAACGGCCGCGCCCTGGGTCCGATGACCCAGCTCTCCGGTCTGATCACCCGTTACCAGCAGGCGCGGCTGACCATGATCTCGGTCAACCAGATGATGGCGCTGCCCCAGGAGCGCCACGAAGACGAGCGGCCGCTGACCCGCCAGGGCCTGCAGGGTGCCATCGAGTTCCGCCAGGTCTCCTTCACCTACCCGAACCAGCAGAACCCGGCGCTGAACGCCATCAATCTGATCATCCGTCCCGGCGAGAAGGTCGGCATCGTCGGTCGCAGCGGCTCGGGCAAAAGCTCCCTCGCCAAGTTGATCGTCGGGCTCTACCAGGCTGATTCCGGCAGCCTGCTGGTGGATGGTGTGGACGTGCGCCAGTTGGACGTCAGCGACCTGCGCCACAACATCGGCTACGTGCCCCAGGACATCCAGCTGCTGGCCGGTACCCTGCGTGACAACCTGGTGTCCGGCGCCCGCTACGTCGAGGATGAGGCCGTGCTGCAGGCTGCCGAGCTGTCCGGCGTACACGAGTTCGCCCGGCTGCACCCCCAGGGCTACGAGCTGCAGGTGGGCGAGCGCGGCCAGAACCTCTCCGGCGGCCAGCGGCAGAACGTCGCCCTGGCCCGTGCGCTGTTGCTTGATCCTCCGATCCTGCTGCTCGACGAGCCCACCAGTTCCATGGACAACACCGGCGAAGAACGCCTGAAACAGCGCCTGGCGGCCGTGGTCGCCAACAAGACCGTGCTGCTGGTCACCCACCGCGCTTCCATGCTGTCCCTGGTGGACCGCCTGGTGATCGTGGACAAGGGGCAGATCATCGCCGACGGTCCGAAGGATGCCGTGATGGAAGCGCTGAAGAAGGGGCAGATCAGTGTCGCGTAAGTCGATGGGCGAAGGCCTGCTTGGCTACTTCAAGGGTCAGGAGAGCCTGGCCGACCAGCCATTGCCGGAAGTCAGCAAGGCCCTGGTGGAGGACGCGCCCCGGGTGGTGCGCCTGACCATCTGGACGCTGATCGGCTTCACCCTGTTCCTTGGCCTGTGGGCGCATTTCGCCGAGATCGACGAGGTGACCCGGGGTGAAGGCAAGGCGATCCCGTCGTCCAAGCTGCAGAAGATCTCCAACCTCGAGGGCGGCATCATCTCCGAGCTGTTCGTCCACGAAGGCCAGGTGGTGGAGGTGGGTGACCCGCTGCTGCGCCTGGATGCCACGCGCTTCCAGTCCAACGTCGGCGAGACGGAGGCCGACCGCGTGGCCATGGCCCTGCGCGTCGAGCGCCTGAGCGCCGAGGTGGACGACCGCGAGCTGGTCATCCCCGATGAGCTGCGGCAGAAGGCCCCTGGCCAGGCCGAGAGCGAAGAGGCGTTGTTCCGCAGCCGCCGGCAGCAGCTCAAGAACGAGGTGGCCGGGCTGGAGCAGCAACTGGTGCAGAAGCAGCAGGAGCAGCGCGAGTTCGTCTCCAAGCAGGGCCAGTACCGCAACAGTCTGCAGTTGTTGCGCCAGGAGATCGCCATCTCCGAGCCGCTGGTGGCGGAAGGGGCCATCTCCAAGGTGGAGGTCCTGCGCCTGAAACGCTCCGAAGTGGAAGTGCGCGGCCAGTTGGAGGCCACCAACCTGGCCATTCCCCGGGCCGAATCGGCCATCAAGGAAGTCGAGCAGAAGATCGCCGAGACCCGCTCGCGCTTCCGCAGCGAGGCGCTCACCCAGCTCAACGAGGCGCGCACCGACCTGAACAAGGCCAAGGCCACCGGCAAGGCGCTGGAGGACCGGGTCAACCGCACCCTGGTCACATCGCCCGTGCGCGGCATCGTCAAGCAGCTGCTGGTGAATACCATCGGCGGGGTGATCCAGCCGGGCAGCGACCTGGTGGAGATCGTGCCGCTGGACGACACCCTGCTGGTGGAGGCACGCATCCGGCCCCAGGACATCGCCTTCCTCCACCCCGGACAGAAGGCCATGGTGAAGTTCACCGCCTACGACTACACCATCTACGGCGGGCTGCAGGCCGATCTGGAGCAGATCGGGGCGGACACCATCACCGACGAGGACGGCAACAGCTTCTATCTGATCAAGCTGCGCACCCGCAAGAGCCACCTGGGCAGCGACGAGAAACCGTTGCTGATCATCCCCGGCATGGTCGCTTCGGTGGACATCATGACCGGCAAGAAGAGCATCCTCAGCTACCTGCTCAAGCCGATCATCCGTGCCCGCGCCGAGGCTTTGCGCGAGCGCTGATTCACAGCTCGGGCAGGCGAGGGTGGACAGCTCGCCGTTCGTCACCTAGGGTCTGCGCGGCCGGCGACCGCGCAGGCCGAGAGACCCAGTTTCCACCGCGTACGCAGGAGCGCTCATGGACGAATTCATGCAGGACGCCATCGACGAAGCCCGCCAGGGGCTCGCCGAAGGGGGCATCCCGATCGGTTCGGTGATCGTGCACCGCGGCCGCATCATCGGC
Source organism: Pseudomonas sp. ENNP23 (assembly GCF_001728945.1). Taxonomy (NCBI): domain Bacteria; kingdom Pseudomonadati; phylum Pseudomonadota; class Gammaproteobacteria; order Pseudomonadales; family Pseudomonadaceae; genus Pseudomonas; species Pseudomonas sp. ENNP23. Next base: position 90,289 of record NZ_LYSP01000016.1, on the reverse strand, counting down.
CGTGGCCACAACCGCCGTGTGCAACAGGGCAGCGCCATCCGCCACGGCGAGATGGACGCCTTCGAGAACGCCGGCCGGCAGAGCGCCAGTATTTACCGCGAGTGCGTGCTGTACACCACGCTGTCGCCGTGTGCCATGTGCAGTGGCGCCATCCTTCTTTACGGCATTCCCAAGGTGATCGTCGGCGAAAACCACACCTTCCTCGGTGAAGAGGCGCTGTTGCGCTCGCGCGGGGTCGAGGTCGAGGTGCTGCAGGACGCCACCTGTATCCAGTTGATGGAAGACTTCATCGCCGCCCGCCCTGAACTCTGGAACGAGGACATCGGCGAATAGGCGAGCGGATCGCCTGCCCGCGCGTTCACGGACGACCCCATGCACACTCCACCACCCACCTTCGGGGCGGCTGCTCCTGAGCCCTTCCTGCGCCGCAACTGGCCGGCGTTGCGCCGTGCCTGCTATGTCTTCGGGGTGCTGGCGGCCCTGCCGTTCGCCCTGCTGTGCCTGCTGATACCGGGCGGGTCGAGCGTCGGACTGCTGCTGACCACCGGCGCCTGGCTGGGCATGGCCGGCCTGGTGTGGACGCTGTTCATCGAGCCCGAGGAGGCGGGCGGGCTGGCCAACCTGTTCGCTTTCTGCCTGCTGCTGGCCGGTGAGCTGGCCTTCCTGCCGCTCTCCATGGGGCTCCTTCTCGGGGCCATGCCGGCCGGGCTGTCGGCCTTGCTCGTATGGCCGCCCCTGGTGGGGCTGCACTACATGGTGCGTATCCTGCTGGCCATGCGCGAGAGCGGCGACGTGTTCGCCCTGCGCCTGCTGGCGGGCCTGGGTGTGGTCATTGCCGTCGGTGTGCCGTTGTACTGGGTAACCCGCGACCAGCCGGCTGCCCAGGTCATTTCCGCCACCCGCCCGGCAGCGGAGATCACGCTGCTGCGGGAGGGCCCGGCTCGCTTCGCCGAGGTCACGGTTGCCCCGCTGCTGGCCGCCGGGTATCGCACCGTGCACGCGGACGGCCGTACCTACCAGGCCCTGCCACGGGGCGCGAGGCGCTCCGTGCCCTGGGCCGGTGAGCCCTCGCGCTATGTGGTCACTGAGCGTGTCAGCCTCATTGCGGATTCCGAACCAGCCGCCTGGCGCAGCGATGTGGAGGTGCTCGATCAGGCCGAGGACCTGCGCCTGGGCAATCGCCAGGCCTGGGTCGGCGACGGCCGGCCGGTGATCGGCCAGGCGCCCGACGGGTACCCCGAGTTGCGGAATGCGCCTGCCGCCAGCTTCCTGCAGAAGGTGCTGGTTCCGCCGCCGCGCATCAATCTCCCCTGGGGCTACCCGGAGACACCGTTGAACCTGCATGAACTGCAGCCCGCCACCCTGGTGGACCCGGCTCTGTTCGCCGGGCGCCCGGCCGGCTGTGGTGCCGTCAGCGTGCGCCCCAGCCCGGCCGGCTACAACAACGAGCTGGCGGGCCAGGGCTGGTGGTATCAGCCCGACGCCGCCATACGCCAGGTGGCCTGCCTTGGCGACAGTTACCTGCTGCTCAGCGGCTGGCACCTGGGCGTTATCTCCCTCGATCACGTCGACCGTTACGGCCAACTGCTGGGTCAGTACCGCCTGGACCTGAAGGCCACCGACGGCAGCCGCGAGGCGGGCCAGGTGGCGCTGCTCTCGGCGGACAGCCGAGGCGGGCGGCTCTACCTGCACTTCGGCACGCTGAGCTGGGAACACCTGAACGCGCGGGCCACCCGCTACGACCGTGAACTGGCCGTGGACTTCGCCCTCGGCAGTCGCCCCGTCTACTAGTCATGGACAGCTTCCTGGGCGTGGTCGGCCGCCTGCTGGGCGAACTGGTGGCGGAGGTGCTGCTGCGCTGGGTGCTGTTCAGCGTCGGTCGCGTCGTCCTGCGCCTGGGCACCCTGGGGCGCTACCCCAGGGGCCACTGGTTGGACGATGGCTGGGAGAGCGCGCTGGTCTGCGCGGTCGGTCTGTGTGTGCTGATCGGCGCACTGGTGTGCGTATTCAAAGTGATCGGGTGATGGCTCGGCGGCCAGTGCGGCCGCCGCAAGAAAGGGGTCATAGGTCGCTGAGGATCTTCATTTTCAGGCTCTGGTACTCGGCCTTCGAGAGCTTGCCCGACTCGAACTGCTGCTTGGCATCGGCCATGGCCTTGGCCAGCTTGTCGGCGCTGGCGAAGGCGGTTTGCGGGTTGACCAGCTTGGACAGCCCCTGGAGGGCGCCGATGTCGCCCGTCACTTCGGCGTTGAAGATCGGGGTCGTGGTGCTGTCGCTGTCGCCGCTGTAGGAGACGCTGGAGCTCGACTGCGTGGTGCGCTTGCTGGCGCCCGGCGCGGACGGGTCGAAGAGGGTGTCGAAGCGGGTGAAGCCGAGCCCGCGCTCTTCCATGCCGCGGATGCGGTTCCTCTCGCGCCACTCCTGTTCCTGCTGCTGGCAGTACACGTACAGGGCCCGCGCGCTGACCACTTCCAGGCCGTTGATGCGGATCAGCAGGCCGTTGTAGAGGCGCAACCGCAGTTCGGCGCCGAACAGGTCCTGCAGCAGGTTCTCGTCGATGGCGGCGTCCTGCAGGTCCTGCCAGCGGATGTCGTGCATGCGGTAACCGCCGATCAGCCGGCGGCGGAAGATGATCAGCCGCATGTTGGTGGCGACCACCACCTCGCGGCGGTGCTTCAGTGCGTGAAGGCGCAGCTGGTGCGAACTCTGGAGGATGGTCTCGTCCCCCAGCAGCAGGGACTTGATGGTGGTGAGCGCCGCTTCGATCCGATCCATGGAGGCTTTCCGGAGTGTGAAAAAGGACCGCAGAGTGCCATCGGGCTCGGCTCCGGGCAACCCGGTGTGCGGTGCATCACGCTCACGGCCTTGACAGGCCGGGTGGCGTGGCGGTCCAATGCGCGCCTTTCCGATCCACCCCCTTCCCTCAAGTGGTGAAGCCAATGCCCCGCGCCAGCCAACTCGCCTGACACCGACGACGGTTCGACAAGCCTTGTTGCTGGCCGTGCATTCGCACGCTCACTGATCCCGCTGCATCACGTCGTCGGTTTTCCCTGTTTCAAGAAGGAGAAGACCATGACGGACCACGTCCGCGTTTCGACGCTCAACCTCGACTTGTTCAAGTACCCGCGCACGCCTCACCTGGAGTCGTCGCGGCTGCAGCTCGGCGACAGCGATGCCGACCAGCTCGCCTACCGTGACCTGGCCGGCTGCCACCTGGTGGTGGAGGAAAAACTCGACGGCGCCAACGCCGCCATCAGCTTCTCGCCCGGCGGCGAGCTGTTGCTGCAATCCCGTGGGCATTACCTGATCGGCGGCAGCCGCGAGCGCCAGTTCGGCCAGTTCAAGCAATGGGCCTGCGCCCACGAAGCCTGGCTGCTGGAGCGCCTGGAAGACCGCTACGTGATGTTCGGCGAGGTGTGCAGCAAGCTGCATTCGGTGTTCTACGACCGGCTGCCGCACCTGTTCCTCGAGTTCGACATCTGGGACCGCACCGAGCAGGCCTTCCTGTCCACCCGTGCGCGGCATGCGCTGCTGGCGGGCGGCCCGGTGCTGTCGGTGCCGGTGCTCCATGAGGGCCCGCCGCCACCCCGGCTGGACGACCTGCTGCGGCTGGTCGGCCCCTCTCTGGCGCGTTCGCCCGACTGGCGCGCCAGCTTCGAGCGCACCGTACGGCGCGAAGGGCTGGACCTGGCCCGGGCGCTGGCCAACGGCGACCACTCCGAGCACATGGAGGGGCTGTACCTGAAGATCGAGGACGCCCGACACACCCTGGGCCGCGCCAAGTGGGTCCGCCCGGACTTCGTCCAGGCGATCCTCGACAGCGGCCTGCACCATTCACGGCAGCCGTACATTCCCAACCTGCTGGCGCCGGGCGTTGACCTCTACGCCCCGCAGCCGGTGGTGACCTGGGTCAGCCTGGCTGCCCAAGGAGACTGAAGACCATGGACATGGCAACCCTCAGGGCCCTGGTGCCCAACCCCGGCCAGGCGGCGGACTTCGCCGCCTGCCTGGCGGCCATCCCGTCCCTCGGGCGGCTGGCCGATACCCCGCAGGACCCGCTCTACCACGCCGAGGGCGACGTCTGGGTCCATACCCGGATGGTGGTGGACGCGCTGCTGCACCAGTCGGCCTATGCCGCCGCCGATACGGATGCGCGCTTCGTGCTGTTCTTCGCTGCGCTGCTGCACGACATCGCCAAGCCGGACACCACGGTGGTCGACGAAAGCACCGGACGCATCGGCCAGCCGGGCCATTCCCGGCGCGGTGCCATCGATGCGCGCATCCTGCTGTGGCGCGCCGGCGTGCCGTTCGAGCTGCGCGAGCGCATCTGCCGGATCATTGCCGTGCACCAGTTGCCGTTCTTCGCCCTCAGCAGCGACCGCAGCGGGCGCCCGGTGGAGTTCACCCTGCACCGGCTGTCCTGGGAGCTGCCGCTGTGGATGCTCTGCGCAGTGGCGCGGGCGGACATGCTGGGGCGTGGCTTCGACGGCAAGCAGGCGGTGCTGGACGAGATCGACCTGTTCGAACAACTGGCGGAGGAGGAGGGCTGCCTGCACGCGCCCAGGAACTTCGTCGACGAGCACACCCGGGTGCAGTACTTCCGCGGTGCGCGCGTGTTGCCGGACTACCCGCTGCACCGGGCCGTGGAAGGCTCCGAAGTGGTGGTGCTGGCCGGCCTGCCGGCCAGCGGCAAGAACACCTGGCAGGCGCACCACCGACCCGACCTGCCGGTGGTGTCCTTCGACGACGCCCGCGAGGCGCTGGGCCTGCGCCACGGCCAGAACGAAGGGGCCGCTGCGCACTACGCCATCGACCAGGCACGGGCGCTGCTGCGGGCGCGGCGGCCTTTCGTGTGGAATGCCACGCACCTGTCGGCACAGATGCGCAAGAAGACCCTGGACCTGCTCTACGCCTATGACGCGCGGGTGGAGCTGGTCTACCTGGAGCAGCCGGAGGCGGAGATTCTACGGCGCAACCGCCAGCGCGACAGCAGCCTGCGCAACCAGGACATCGCGCGGATGCTGTTCAAGTGGGAGGTGCCGGTGCCCAGCGAGGCGAACCGGGTGGTCTATCAGGTGGTGTGAGGTTTCACCGATTCCAGTGCCGCCGCCAGGTGCGCCAGCATGGCCTCCCAGCCGGCGCGGGCGTTGTCGGCCTGTTCGCTCCAGCGGGTGTCCAGGTGATGGGTCAGTTGCAGCTCGCAGCCGTCGTCCAGGGCGCTGATGTCCACGTCGACGCGGTCGCGCTCGGTGCTGTCCCGGCCGATGCCGAAGGTGAAGGACAGCCGCTGGGGGCGGACCAGTTCGAGGTATTCGCCGACGTGCTCGACCTTCTCGCCGTTACGCAGCTCCACCATCAGCAGGTGGCCGCCCGGGCGGGGATCGAGGTCGACGATGCGCATCTCGCCCCCCGGTGTGGCGAACAGGAAGCGGCAGGCCAGGGCCGGGTTCAGCCAGGCGCTGTAGACCGCGTCGGCCGACTGTGCAAAGCGTCGGTGGGTGTGGAGGGCGAGGGTCGGGGTATCCAGCATGGCGGTTTCCTTGCGGTGCGCAGTTCAGGTCAGGCTGTCGGGGTCGCCGCAGTACATCTGAATGCGTGAACGCAGCCAGCGTTCCGCCGGGTCGTTGTCCTGGGCGCCGCGCCAGGCCATGGACAGCTCGAAGGTGCGGGTGCCGTAGGGCGGGTCCTCCACCCGCAGGCCGCCGGCTGCGGTGAGCACGGCGGCGGTGTAGTCCGGCACCACGGCGACCATGTCGGTGCCAGCCAGCAGGGCCCCCAGGCCGTTGAACTGCGGCACTGCCAGCACTACCCGGCGACTGCGGCCGAGCTTGGCCAGCTCCTCGTCGACGAAGCCGCTGAGATCGCCCGCGTAGGACACCAGGGCGTGGGGGCGCGAGCAGTAATCCTCCAGGCTCAGCAGGCCGGGGACCGAGTCGGCCCGCAGCAGCTTGGAGCGGGCGCGGCGGATAGTCTTGCGCTTGGCGTTGGCCGGCAGTTCTTCCGTGTAGCTGACGCCCACGGAAATCTCCCCGGAGGCGAGCAGGTTGGACATCACCAGGTAGTTGGTGCGGCGCACCACCAGCACCACGCCCGGGGCCTCGGCGCGCAGGCGGTGGAGCAGGGCGGGGAGCAGGCCGAACTCCACGTCGTCCGACAGGCCGATGCGGAACACCGCGTTGCTGGTGGCCGGGTCGAAATCGGCAGCGCGGCTGATGGCGGTGGAGATGGAGTCCAGCGCCGGGGTCAGCAGGGAGAAGATCTCCACCGCCCGCGCCGAGGGCTCCATGCTGCGCCCGGTGCGCACGAACAGCGGGTCGTCGAACAGCGACCGCAGGCGGGCCAGGGCCGCGCTGATGGCGGGCTGGCCGAGGAACAGCTTTTCCGCCGCGCGGGTCACGCTGCGCTCGTGCATGAGCGTCTCGAAGACGATCAGCAGGTTGAGGTCGACTTTGCGCAGGTCGTTCCTGTTCATGCATGGGCTTCCGGAAAAAGTGGGTGAAAAATGAGGCTCCGCGCAGGCGCCGTCAAGCGCCCGCATCATCACCGTTTATGACGACTATTGATCGCTACGGGTGGTTTTGTGGACAAAGCCCGGATAGAGTCCGTGGCCATGTAAAGAGTCACAGGCGAGGTGCGTGATGTCCCGCATGATCCGTTTCCATCAGTTCGGCGAGGCCGACGTGCTCAAGCTGGAAGAGCTCCCCACCCCGGTGCCCGGGCACGGCGAGGTTCTGGTGCGCACCCGTGCCATCGGCGTCAGCTGGAAAGACGTGCTCTGGCGTCAGAACCTGGCCTCCGAGTCGGCACGCCTGCCGTCGGGTGTCGGGTTCGAGATGGCCGGCGTGGTCGAGGCCGTGGGCGAGGGGGTCGATGACCTCGAGCCCGGCGTGGCCGTGGCCAGCTTTCCCGCCAGTACCCCCAACCGCTACCCCACCTGGGGCGACCGGATTCTTCTGCCGCGCAGCGCCCTGACGCGCTACCCGGACGACGTGCTCACCCCGATCGAGGCCGCGGTGCACTACACCCCCTTGCTGATGGGCTACTTCGCGCTGATGGACCTGGCCCGGCTCAAGCCCGGCCAGCGTGTGCTGGTCACCGAGGCCGGCCATTGCCTGGCGCCGCAGACCGTGCAACTGGCCAAGGCGCTGGGGGCGGTGGTCATCGCCTCCACCAGCTACCCCGAGAGTCGCCCGTTCCTCAAGGAACTGGGGGCCGACAAGATCATCGTCACCGAAGAGCAGGACCTGGTGCTGGAGGTCGAGCGCTTCACCGATGGCCAGGGTGTCGAGGTGATCCTCGACCAGTGTGCCGGCCCGCAGATGAAGCTGCTGGGGGATGTCGCCGCCCAGCGCGGCAAGCTGATCCTCTATGGTCTGAACGGTGGCAACGATGCGGCCTTTCCGGCCTGCGCGGCGTTCAAGAAGCACCTGCAGTTCTTCCGTCATTGCGTCATGGATTTCACCGGCGGTGATCCCGAGTCGGGCCTGGAGCGTGATGAGGCGGCCGTCCGCCGCGCCCTGGAGCACATCAACCAGCTCACCCGCGACCACCTGCTCAAACCGAGCATCGACCGGGTCTTCGAATTCGAGGACTTCATCGAAGCCAGCCGCTACATGGAAACCTGCCCGCCCGGCGGACGGGTGGCGATGCGCGTCGCTGACTGACCTGTTCCCTGCGACCTCTTCGATCCGGCGCCTCGTGCGCCGGATTGCGTTGTGGGTGGCGGTGGTTTCAGCCAGGACTGCAGTCTGCCGTCCCACCTCCTTGCCCGGGTAGTCGATTCCTGCCGGATTCTTGCACGATCCTGCCTGTTTCTCTTCGCGTGCGAGACGCCGGTTTTCCGCGCGGTTAGAGTCGGAAGCCTTGCCGGGAGAAGCCCCAACCATGAACTCATCCCTCTCCAACGCCGACCCTGTTTCCGCCGCGCCCCTCGGAGCTCAGGGCCGGTTCGCCCAGTTGATTGAACGATTCGCCAGGGAGGAGGGCGGCAGCGCCACGGCCATCCCCGGGCTCTGGCTGTTTCGTGCCAGCACCCCCAGCGAACCGCTGCATTGCCTCTACGAACCCGCCCTGGGCGTGGTGGTGCAGGGCAGCAAGCAGGCTCAGCTCAACGGCGAGTGTTACCGCTACGGCCCGTCCCAGTACCTGGTCGTCTCCCTCGACCTGCCGGTGATCGGCCAGGTGCTCGAAGCCACGCCCGAGGTGCCTTACCTCAGCATGCGCCTGGACCTGGAGCCCGCTGCCATCAGCGAGATGCTGCTGCAGATCACCGAGCCGCCGCCGCTGTCGGCGTCTGCCCGGGGCATCTCGGTGTGCAGCCTGGACGGTGGCCTGCAGGACGCGCTGATCCGTCTGGTGGGCCTGCTGGACACCCCGGCCGACATCCCCGTGCTGGCACCGCTGATCAAGCGCGAGATCGTCTACCGCCTGCTGATGGGCGAGCGCAGCGCGCAGTTGCGGCAGATCGCCTGCGCCGGCAGCAAGGCCCAGCGCATCGCCCGCGCGGTGGCATGGTTGAAGGCCCATTACCACCGGCCGCTGTCCATCGAGGCCCTGGCCAGCGAGGTGAACATGAGCAGTTCGGCGCTGCATCACCATTTCAAGGCAGTCACCGCCCTCAGTCCGCTGCAGTTCCAGAAACAGTTGCGCCTGCAGGAAGCGCGGCGGCTGATGCTCAGCGAAGCCCTGGACGCCGCCACCGCCGGCGGCCGCGTCGGCTACGAGAGCCCCTCGCAGTTCAGCCGCGAATACAGCCGGCTGTTCGGCGCGCCGCCCCAGCGCGATATCGCCCGCCTGCGGCAGAGCGCCTGAACCGGCCGCTGCTTCGTCGCCCTGAAACCGGGGCCGGCGGCGGCCTTCTAGTCTGAAGAAAACCAGCCAGGCCGCGTGCGGCCGATGACGACCAACCCGATCCCGAAAAGGTGGGCCAACCGATGATTACCCTCAACCTGAATGGCCAGGACACCGCGCTCGACGTAGCGCCCGACATGCCCTTGCTGTGGGCCCTGCGAGACGTGGCCGGCATGACCGGTACCAAATACGGCTGCGGCATGTCGCTGTGCGGCGCTTGCACCGTGCACGTCGACGGCCAGCCCACGCGCGCCTGCGTCACCCCCGTTTCCAGCGTGGTGGGGCGAAAGGTCACCACCATCGAAGCGGTGGCCGAGAACGACGTCGGCCGCGCCGTCCAGGCCGCCTGGCGCAAGCTCGACGTGGTGCAGTGCGGCTACTGCCAGTCCGGGCAGATCATGGCGGCCACCGCGCTACTCAGTGGCAACCCTAAGCCCAGCGATGCCGACATCGATGCCGCCATGAGCGGCAACATCTGCCGCTGCGCCACCTACGTGCGCATCCGCGCGGCCATTCACGAAGCTGCCGGGCAGCTGGCATGAGGAGCGACGCCATGAGCACCTTCGAGCAGGACGCAGCGCCGGAGACCGGCATCTTCAACGTCAGCCGCCGCACCTTCCTGCGCGGCAGTGGCGGGCTGGCCCTGGGGGTGCTGTTCTCGCCCCTGCTGGACGCCGCCGAACTGCTGGCCGGCAACGGCAGCTTCGAACCCAATGCGTTCGTGCGCATTGATAGCAGCGGCCAGGTGACGGTGATCGCCAAGCATGTGGAGATGGGGCAGGGCGCCTACACCGGCCTCGCCACCCTGGTGGCCGAGGAACTGGACGCGGACTGGAGCCGGGTCGTGGTGGAGGGCGCGCCTGCCGACGCCAAGCGCTACAACAACCTGGCGTTCGGACCGTTCCAGGGCACCGGCGGCAGCAGCTCCATCGCCAACGCCTACGAGCAGATGCGCAAGGCCGGTGCCACCGCCCGCGCCATGCTGGTGGCCGCCGCCGCACGGCAATGGCAGGTGCCGGCTGATTCCCTGCGCGTCGAGCAGGGCGTCATCAGCCATGCCGCCAGCGGTCGCAAGGCCGGCTTCGGCGAACTGGCCGAGGCCGCCGCCCGTGAAAGCGTACCGGCCAGCGTCCCCCTCAAGGCCCCGAAGGACTTCCGCCTCATCGGCCAGGCCGTGCCGCGCAAGGACAGCCCCGACAAGACCGACGGCCGCGCCGTGTTCACCCAGGATTTCAAGCTGCCCGGCATGCTGGTGGCCGTGGTGGCCTACCCGCCGCGCTTCGGTGCGGTGCCGGCCAAGGTCGACGCCACCCGCGCCAAGGCCGTGCCGGGCGTGGTGGAGGTGGTGGAATTCCGCGACCTGCCCCACGGCCGTGCCGGCGTCGCCGTGCTGGCGCACAACACCTGGGCTGCCCGCAGCGGCCGGGATGCCCTGACGGTGGAGTGGGACGAGCAGCGTGCCTTCACCCTTGGCAGCGAGGAAATCTTCGCCCGCTACCGTGACGCCGCCGCCCAGCCGGGCACCGTCGCCACCCGCCAAGGCGACGTGGAGCCGGTCCTCGCCAAGGCCCACCAGCGCATCGAGGCGGAGTTCGAATTCCCCTACCTGGCCCACTCGGCCATGGAGCCGATGAACTGCCTGGTGCGCCTCTCCGAGGGCGCCTGCGAACTGTGGAACGGCGAGCAGTGGCAGACCGGTGACCAGGCCTCGGTGGCACGCTTGCTCGGCATCGTCCCGGAGAAGGTCACCATCACCCAGCTCTATGCCGGTGGCAGCTTCGGCCGCCGTGCCAACCCGGTGTCGGACTACCCGCTGGAAGCCGTGGCCATCGCCAAGGCCGCCTGGGACAAGGGCGTGAAGGCACCGGTCAAGCTGGTCTGGACCCGTGAGGACGACACCCGTGGCGGCTACTACCGCCCGGCCTATCTGCACCGCGCGCGCCTTGCGCTGGATGCCGAAGGCCGGCTGACCGCCTGGCATCACCGCATCGTCGGGCAATCCATCATCAAGGGCACCGGCTTCGAAGCGGTGATGATCAAGGACGGCGTCGACCAGACCTCGGTGGAGGGCCTCGCCAACCTGTCCTACGCCATCCCCAATCTGCAGGTGGAGCTGAGCACCCCCAGCGACATCGGCGTCCCCGTGCAGTGGTGGCGCTCGGTGGGCCACACCCACACCGGTTTCGCCGCCGAAGTGCTGGTGGACGAAGCCGCCACCACCGCCGGCAAGGACCCGTATGCCTTCCGCCACGGGCTGCTGGAGAAGCACCCGCGTCACCGGGGCGTGCTGGAACTGGTCGCCGACAAGGCCGGCTGGTCCAAGCCGCTCAAACCGGGCGCGGAGGGCGAGAAGCGTGGCCGTGGAATTGCCGTGCACGAATCCTTCGGCAGCTACGTGGCCCAGGTGGCGGAGGTGACGGTCAAGGCTGATGGCAGCTTCCGGGTGGATCGGGTGGTCTGCGCAGTGGATTGCGGCCTGGCCATCAACCCGGACGTGATCAAGGCGCAGATGGAGGGCGGCATCGGCTTCGGACTGGCGGCTGCCCTGCACGGCGCCATCACCCTGAAGGAAGGGCGCGTGGAGCAATCCAACTTCCACGACTACCAGGTGCTGCGGATGAACGAGATGCCGGTGGTGGAGGTGCACATCCTGCCCTCCGCGGAGAAGCCCACCGGCGTCGGCGAGCCGGGGGTGCCGCCCCTGGCGCCGGCAGTGGCCAATGCGCTCTACGCCGCCACCGGCGTGCGCCTGCGCAAGCTGCCGTTCCCCACCCAGGTCAAGGCCTGACCCGACGGCGAGGTGGCCCTATCAGGCCGCCTCGCCGCGTATCAGTTGGCGCAATGCGCGACGCTCGGCGACGGGTGTGCTCACCTGGAGCATCTCGAAGGTGCCGTCCTCACGGCACAGCGCCACTTCGGTCTCGAAGTGCAGGCGGAACTCGTCCTGGGTCACGTGGGTGACCAGGTAGCTGTTGTCGCTGCAGGCATGGGGGAAGGACATGGCTCGATCCTCGTTTCAGCGTGGCAGGTGCCCGACCCGAGGCATGATGCCGCTGCGCTCCCAGGCGCAGAACTGAAAGGGGCTGATGGTCGCCATCAGCCCCATCGATGATCCCGGCGCTAGGCGCTGAGGCGCACGGCCAGCTCATCCACCTTCACTGCCCAGTCCGCATCCTGGCCGAGGGCGCTGCGCAGGAAGTCACGCTGGGCCTCGTTCCAGAACGGCGCTTCATGGATCTTCCGACCCTTCTCCAGGCGATGGCCCGCGATGAAGGCCTCGATGGCCGGCCGACTGGCGTCCAGCCCGAGTTGTTCGAACAGGGTGGCGAGGGTGTGGGGCGTGGTGTCCATGGTGGTCTCCTGTCGGGTCCGCTGGGTTGGACTCACGATCCGGCGCAACGGTTCGCCTGAAAACACAACGGCGCCATACCACTGGCGCACAGTGCGGAGGCTGGATGCTTCCGCCCGGCCTTGGCGGCAGGTATCTTCCGCACCTTCTGTTTTTTTCAGGACATTTGCCCATGACCCGCTTGCTGTCCCGCCTTGTTGCACTGTGTATCGGCCTGTTCGTGCTGCAGGCCGAGGCGCGGGTGGAGGTGGAGGCGGTGCAGCACCCGACCATCGGTCGCATGTTGGTGGCCAAGGTGTCGGAGGAGATTGCGCCGGGTGACTATGACGCGCTGATGAAGGGCGTGCTGAGCAACCCCGGCCACTTCGCACGCAAGGTGCTGATGCTGGACAGCATCGGCGGCAGTGTGCCCGAGGCGATTCGCATGGGGCGGCTGGTGCGCGAAACCGGCTTCGATACCCTGGTGCCGTCCACCGGCCTGTGCCAGGGAACCTGCGTCTATCTGCTGGCGGCCGGCCGCAACAAGGCCGTGCGCGGTTCGGTGGGGTTGCACCGGCCGTATTACGCCCACGGTGACGCCTCGCGGGATGCGGCGCTGTACCAGGGCGTGCGCTACAACGCCTCGGCCTATTTCCGCGAGATGGGCATTCCCGACAGCCTGCTGGACGATATGCAGCGCATCGACCCGCGCCAGATGCGGGTCCTCGAACCGAAGGACCTGGCGCGCTACCGGCTGATCAGCAGCAAATAAGGCGCGCCGGGTTGCCCGATCAACCCTTGGCGACGTTAACCGGTACGGCCTGCACCACCTGGGTGGGGGCGGCCATCCAGCCACCGGCCACGGCGGCTTCGCGGAAGGCCTGGTAGTGCGGGCTGGCGCGGTGGGCGTCGATGGCAGCCTGGTTGCGGTACAGCTCGTAGAGCTGCAGGCTGCCGTCATCCCCGGCGTAGAGGTCGTAGCGCAGGTTGCCGGGCTCGTTGCGGGTGCCTTGCACCAGGGCTTCCAGGGCCTGCAGGACGACCTCGCGGTGCTTCGGCAGGGGGCTCAGGGTGGCGAACAGGGCGATGCTCATGGCGTTTCCTCGAAAGGGGGAGGCGCGGTGCCTCCCCGATGGATTCACAGCAGTTTCAGCAGGGCGTCTGCTGTGGCATCGGACGAGGCCGGGTTCTGTCCGGTCACCAGCAGGCCGTCCACCGCCACATGGCTGTGCCAGTCGTCGGCACGGCTGTAGAGGCCGCCATGGTCGCGCAGCATGTCCTCGACCAGGAAGGGCACCACCTCGGTGAGCTGCACGGCGGCTTCTTCGCTGTTGCTGAAGCCGGTCACCTGTTTGCCACGCACCAGCGGCTGGCCGTCGGCCGCCTTCACATGGCGCAGCACGGCGGGCGCGTGGCACACCGCGGCCACCGGCTTGCCCTGGGCCAGGAAGGCTTCGATCAGGGCGATGGAGCGGGCGTCTTCGGCCAGGTCCCAGAGCGGGCCGTGGCCGCCGGGGTAGAACAGCGCGTCGTAGTCGTCGGCGCGCACGGTTTCCAGAGGCAGGGTGCTGGCCAGGGCCTGGCGGGCGGCCGGGTCGGCGGCGAAGCGGCGGGTGGCGTCGGTCTGGGCGCTCTCGTCGTGGCTCTTCGGGTCCAGCGGCGGCTGGCCGCCCTTGGGCGAGGCCAGGGTCAGGGCCATGCCGGCATCGAGAAAGTGGTAGTAGGGCGCGGCGAACTCTTCCAGCCAGAAGCCGGTGGCCAGGCCGGTGTCGCCGAGGCGGTCGTGGGAGGTGAGGACCATCAGGATCTTTTTCATGTGCAGTCTCCCGCCCGAGGGGGCGTCGTTTCAGGTTGGCGACCATCCTAGGAGAGGGCGTAGGATTCGAAAATTCGAAAGCTCTTATTGCTGGTATCCAAAAAATGAATATCGCCAACAAGGACCTGAACCTGCTGCTGGTCTTCCATGTGCTCTACCAGGAGCGCAACGCCTCGGTGGCGGCCGAGCGCATGGCCCTCAGCCAGCCTGCCCTGAGCCACAAGCTGAACAAGCTGCGCCACCAGTTGGGTGACCCGCTGTTCGTGCGCGCGCCGCGCGGGCTGACGCCGACGCCTCGGGCCCATGAGTTGGCACCGCGCATCCAGTGCCTGGTGGCGGAACTGGAGGCCTTCTACGAGCACAGCGACGGCCAGGACTTCCTCCAGCGCGCCGAGCGCATCCACCTCTACAGCACCGACTATATGGAGCAGACGCTGCTGCCCGAGCTGTTGCCGGTGCTGCGCCGCGAGGCACCCAACCTGGTGCTGGTGACCCACAACACCCGTGGCCTGCTCCCCCGCGAGGAGCTGGAGAAGGGCACCTGCGACCTGGCCATCGCCGGGTTCTACGCCGACCTGCCGGACACCTTCCACCAACAGCGCCTGCTCAGTGAGGACTTCGTGGTGCTGGCCTGGCGCGACAACCCGCACCTGGCCAAGGGGCTGGACCTCGACGCCTTCGTCGCCTGCGAACACCTGCTCACCACCCTCACCGGCGACCTGGCCGGGCGGGTCGACCAGGCCCTGGCCGCACTCGGTCGCCAGCGGCGGGTGGCGGCGGGTCTCTCCAGCTTCCTGGCGCCGCCCCGGCTGTTGCCCGGCACCGACCTGCTGCTGACCTGCCTGCGCTCGGTGGCCGAGGACGCGGTGGCCCGCGACCCGTCGTTGTGTCTGCATGCGCTGCCGGAGGCGCTGGCCCTGCCGAAGGTGGAGGTGATGCAGATCTGGCACCAGCGCACGGCCAGCGACCCGTTGCGGCGCTGGGTCCGCCAGCAGATCCAGGAGGCTGCCCGGCGCTTGCAGGGCTGAACTGTTGCTGGGGCAACAGATGTTCAGCAATTTGCCCTGCTGTGCAGATTCCAACAGGTGTTCGCGTTAAATAAATAACTGATTAATAAGGAATATTTTTCAGGCACGGGTTGTGCAATCGATCTCTTTGCAAGCGTAAGCGGCTACTCGCAACGCAACAGGAATGATCGAGAACGGACCCATGACCCACCCTTCCGAACCCAAGGACCCGCGTGACCAGGCGCCCCCGCTACTCCCGGCGGCGCTGATCGAGAACGACGCCCAGGCCCTGCACGCCGCCCACGAAGTGGCCAGGCAGGCCCGGGCTGGCGCCGCCCAGCGTGACCGCGACCGCCAGTTGCCCTGGCCCGAAGTGGAACTCTTCACCCGCCTGGGCCTGGGGGGCATTCGCATCCCCCGCGCCTATGGGGGGGCCGAGGTTTCCCATGTGACCCTCGCCGAGGTGTTCCGCATTCTCTGTGCCGCCGACCCGGCACTGGGGCAGATCCCGCAGAACCAGTTCGGCCTGCTCAGCGTGATCGAAAACGTCGGCAATGAAGCGCAGAAGCGCCAGGTGTTCGCCGGCATCCTCGCAGGGCGTCGCCTGGCCAATGCCGGACCCGAGCGCAATACCAAACACACCCTGGAGATCAAGGCGCGCATCACCCGGGGCGACGCCGGCCTGGAGCTGAGCGGCGAGAAGTTCTATTCCACCGGCGCGCTGTTCGCCCACTGGGTGGCGGTCAAGGCCCTGGATGACAGCGGCACCGGCGTGCTGGCCCTGGTGGAGCGGGGCGCACCGGGGCTCGCCATCGTCGACGACTGGTCCGGCTTCGGCCAGCGCACTACCGCCAGCGGCACCGTGCTGCTGGACCGCGTACCGGTGGCGGACGACCTGGTGTTCCACAACAGCCGCCTGGCCGAGGTGCCGAGCATCCAGGGCGCGCTGTCGCAGCTGATCCAGGCGGCCATCGACGCCGGCATCGCCGAGGCCGCCATCGAGGACGCCATCACCTTCATCCGCGAGCGCTCGCGGCCCTGGGTCGACGCCGGCGTCGAGCGTGCCAGCGAGGAGCTGTACACCATTGCCGAGATCGGCCGCCTGAAGACCGAGCTGAACGCCGCCAACGCGCTGCTGGAGCGCGCCGGCCAGGTGCTCGATGAAGTGGCCGCCGCGCCCATCGACGCCGTGGCCGCTGCTCGCGCCTCCATCGCCGTGGCCGAGGCCAAGGTGCTGACCACCGAGATCAGCCTGCTGGCCAGCGAGAAGCTCTTCGAGCTGGCTGGCAGCCGCGCCACCCTCGCCGAGTTCGGTCTCGACCGGCACTGGCGCAATGCCCGGGTGCACACCCTCCACGACCCGGTGCGCTGGAAGGTCCACGCCGTCGGCAACTACCACCTGAACGGCGCCTTTCCGGCCCGCCATTCCTGGATCTGAGGAGGCGCCATGACCATTGCCCATCCCCACCCACACGCCCCCGTGGCAATCATCCGTGACGACGCCGAAGCCCTGGAGGTGGCGCGCCAGGTGGCCGACCTGTTCCGGCCCGGCGCTGCCGAGCGCGACCGCGAGCGCCGCCTGCCCCTGGACGAACTGGAGCTGTTCAGCCGCACCGGCCTCTGGGGCATCAGCGTGCCCCGCGAGTTCGGCGGGGCCGGGGTGTCCCGCGTTACCCTGGCGCGGGTCATCGCGCTGATCAGCGCGGCCGACAGTTCCCTCGGGCAGATCCCGCAAAACCACTTCTATGCCCTGGAAGTGCTGCGGGTGAACGGCAGCCCCGAACAGCAGCGCCGCCTGTTCTCCGCTGCACTGGCCGGCGAGCGTTTCGGCAACGCCCTGGCGGAGATCGGCACCCGCACCGCCAACGACCGCACCACCCAACTGGTGCGGGACGGCGAGGGCTACCGCATCCGTGGCCGCAAGTTCTACTGCACCGGCGCCCTCTACGCCCACCGCGTGCCGACCCTGGTGGTGGCCGAGGATGGCCACCAGTACCTGGCCTTTGCCGAACGCAACGCGCCGGGGCTGACGGTGATCGACGACTGGTCGGGCTTTGGCCAGCGCACCACTGGCAGCGGCTCGGTGGTGTTCGACGACGTGCCGGTGGCGGCCGAGGACCTGGTGTCCTTCCAGGCCGCCTTCGAGCGCCCGACCACGGTCGGGCCTTTCGCCCAGATCCTCCATGCCGCCATCGACGTCGGCATCGCCCGCGCTGCCTACGAGGATGCGCTGGCTTTCGTCCGCACCCGTTCGCGGCCGTGGATCGACGCCGGGGTCGACAAGGCCGCCGACGATCCGTTGCTGATCCACGCCTTCGGCCACCTGGCCATCCGCCTGCACGCCGCTGAGGCCATCCTCGACCGCGCCGGCCGGCTGCTGGACACCGCCAGCGCCGAGCCCACCGCCGACAGCGTGGCCGCTGCGTCCCTGGGGGTGGCCGAGGCCCGTGCGCTGACCACCGAGATCGCGCTCAGCGCCGGCAGCAAGCTGTTCGAGCTGGCCGGTACCCGCGCCAGCCTCGCCGAGCACAACCTCGACCGCCACTGGCGCAACGCCCGGGTGCACACCCTGCACGACCCGGTGCGCTGGAAGTACCACGCGGTGGGCAACTACTACCTCAACGGCGTGCTGCCGCCGCGCCGGGGGACGATCTGATGGCGCGCAAGCAGATCCTCCTCAACGCCTTCAACATGAACTGCGTGGGGCACATCAACCACGGCCTGTGGACCCACCCGCGCGACCGCTCCACGGACTACCGCAGGCTCTCCTACTGGACGGAGCTGGCGCAGTTGCTGGAGCGCGGGCTGTTCGATGGGCTGTTCCTGGCGGACATCGTCGGCGTCTACGACGTCTACCAGGGCAATGTCGACCTGACCCTGAAGGAGAGCATCCAGTTGCCGGTCAACGATCCGCTGCTGCTGGTCTCTGCCATGGCCGGGGCGACCCGCCACCTGGGCTTCGGTGTCACCGCCAACCTCAGCTACGAGCCGCCGTACCTGTTCGCCCGGCGCATGAGCACCCTGGACCACCTGAGCGAGGGGCGCGTGGGCTGGAACATCGTCACCGGCTACCTGGAGAGCGGGGCTCGTGCCATGGGCCGCAGCCAGCAGGTGGAGCACGACCGCCGCTACGACCAGGCCGACGAGTACCTGGAGGTACTCTACAAGCTGTGGCAAGGCAGTTGGGAAGCCGGTGCGGTGGTCAACGACCGACAGCGCCGGGTCTACGCCCAGCCGGACAAGGTGCACAAGGTGGTGCACCACGGCGAGTTCTTCGACGTGGAGGGCTACCACCTCTGCGAACCCTCGCCGCAGCGCACGCCGCTGCTGTTCCAGGCCGGCTCCTCGGCGCGCGGCCTGCGCTTTGCCGGCGAGCATGCCGAGTGCGTGTTCATCAGCGGCAGCAACAAGGCCGCGACCCGCGCCCAGGTGGACAAGGTGCGCGCCGCCGCCGTGGCCGCCGGCCGTGATCCGCAGGCGGTGAAGGTGTTCATGGGCATCAGCGTGATCGTCGCGCCCACCGAGGCCGAGGCCCGCGCCAAGCACGCCGAGTACCTGGCCCATGCCAGTGCCGAGGCGGGTGTCGCCCACTTCGCCAGCTCCACGGGCATCGACTTCGCCGAGTACGGCCTGGACGAGCCCATCCGCCCGGTGAAGACCAACGCCATCGAGTCGGCCACCAACAAGCTGCGCGAAAACAGCCTGACCCGTCGCCAACTCCTGGAGCAGCACGCCCTGGGTGGCCGCTACATCCTGCTGGTGGGCTCGCCGACCCAGGTGGCCGACGAGCTGCTGGCCTGGGTCGACGAGACCGGGCTGGACGGCTTCAACCTCACCCGCATCGTCACCCCGGAGAGCTACGCCGACTTCATCGACCTGGTGGTGCCGGAGCTGCAGGCCCGAGGTGCCTACAAGACCGCCTATGCCGACGGCACCTTGCGCCACAAGGTGTTCGGCGCGGGGGATCAGCTACCGGCGGACCATCGTGGAGCCCGTGTGGGAGCCCGTGTGGGAGCGAATTCATTCGCGAATCGGCCCGAAGGGGCGACCCCGGACTCCCAGGGGAAGGCTGCGCCTTCCATCGCGAATGAATTCGCTCCCACGACCTGAACCCATTACCCACGGATAGAAACCATGCCCAAGCACACCCTCAAGACCCTGGCCCTCGGCCTGCTTCTGGCCAGCGGAATCGCCCAGGCCGCCGACAAGCCCCTCAAACTCGGCACCACCGCCGCCTTCGCCCCGCCCCTGGAAGTGGCGGTGGAGGAGGCGGCCAAGCAGGGCCTCAAGGTCGAGCTGGTGGAGTTCACCGACTGGAACACGCCGAACATCACCCTGGCCAACGGCGACATCGACGCCAACTACTTCCAGCACACGCCCTTCCTGAAGAACGCCAGCAAGGAGGGTGGTTTCAAGCTGAAAGCCTTCGCCCCCGGGATCATCAACAACGTCGGCCTCTACTCGAAGAAGTACAAGGCCATCGCCGACCTGCCGGAAGGCGCCAAGGTGGCCATCGCCAACGACCCCATCAACGGCGGTCGCGGCCTGCAGTTGCTGCAGAAGGCCGGCCTGCTGAAGCTCAAGGAAGGCGTGGGCTACAAGGCGACCCTGGACGACATCGTCGAGAACCCCAAGCACATCGGCATCATCGAGCTGGAGGCCGTGCAATTGGTACGCGCCCTGGACGACGTCGACCTGGCCCAGGGCTACCCGCACTACATCCGCCTGGCCGGCACCCTCGACCCCAACAGCGCGCTGCTCTTCGACGGCATCGAGAACGAGGAGTACGTCATCCAGTTCGTCACCCGTGGGGATTACCAGGACGACGGCCGCCTGGCGAAGTTCGTCGAGGTGTACCAGCACTCGCCACAGGTGCGTGCGGCGCTGGATAAGGCTCATGGCTCGCTCTACCAGCCCGGCTGGCAGTGACGCTCCTGGGATAGGCGTGGGAGCGAATTCATTCGCGAAAGGAGCGCGCAGCGCTGCCAGGGTGACCCCGGCAGGGCAGTCCTTCGCCTGCATCGCGGATGAACCCGCTCCCACTGCAGGGGCGACTTCAGTCGCCCAGGGGCAGCAGCGCTGCCCCAATGGAGTCGAGGAGCAGCCCTGCGGGCTGCCTGGCGAATGAATTCGCCCCTACGGAGGTTCGCCGTGCGGTTTGGTCGAGGGGTGGGTTCTGGTGGGAGCGCGTAGCCCGGGCTTCAGTCCGGGAGCTGTGCCGGATACCCCCGGGCTGAAGCCCGGGCTACTGCCTCTTGCGGTTCCGCTTTTCGGGCTTTAAACAGATTTTCGAGAGGCCCACATGGTCAGTTTCAATCGCAACATCCGTCTGGACCTGTCGCACATCCGGCTGCAGGGATTGGGCAAGGCCTACCCGGGCAGCCAGGGGCCGGTGCAGGCGCTGCAGGGCATCGACCTGGAGATCCGCCGGGGCGAGGTGTTCGGCATCATTGGCCGCAGCGGCGCCGGCAAGTCGTCGCTGATACGCACCCTCAACCGCCTGGAGAAGCCCTCGGTGGGCCATGTGGTGATAGACGAAGAAAACATCGGCACCTTCGACGAGAAGCAGCTGGTGCTGCTGCGCCGCCGCGTCGGCATGATCTTCCAGCACTTCAACCTGATGTCGGCCAAGACCGTCTGGCAGAACGTTGCCCTGCCGCTGAAGGTGGCAGGCGTGGCCAAGGCCGACATCGAGCGCAAGGTCGCCGAGCTGCTGGCCCTGGTGGGCCTGGCGGAGAAGCGTGACACCTACCCGGCGCAGCTCTCCGGCGGGCAGAAGCAGCGCGTCGGCATCGCCCGTGCGCTGGTGCACCAGCCGCAGATCCTGCTTTGCGACGAGACCACCTCGGCGCTGGACCCGGAGAGCACCCAGTCGATCCTGGCGCTGCTGCGCGACATCAACCGGCGCCTGGGTCTGACCATCGTGCTGATCACCCATGAGATGGGGGTGATCCGCGAGATCTGCGACCGCGTGGTGGTGCTGGAGCGCGGCCGGGTGGTGGAGCAGGGCGAGGTCTGGCGGGTGTTCGGCGATCCGCAGCACGCGGTCACCCGCACCCTGCTGGGCCCCCTGCGTCATGAACTGCCGGACGACCTGCAAGGCCACCTGGCCAACGAACCGGTGCCCGGCGGCGACCTGCTGCTGGACCTGCACTTCACGGGAGCCAGCGGCCGCGAGCCGGACCTGCTGGCCATTGCCCAGGGCCTGGGCGCGCGGGTGAGCCTGTTGCATGGCGGCATCGACCGCATCCAGGGACGGGCACCTGCTGGTGCGGGTCGGCCTGGCCGGGCTGGGCAGTACGCAGGTGCTGGAGCGCGCCCATCAACTGGCAGACAAGGTGGAGGTGCGCGGCTATGTCGCCCATGCTTGATCGGCTCTGGACCGGGCTGCTGGACACCCTGCTGATGATCGGCGCCTCGTCGCTGATCGTGCTGCTGGTGGGCATTCCGCTGGCCTTGGTGCTGGTGACCACAGGGCCGGGCGGGATCTTCGAGGCGCGTGTGCTCAACCGCACCCTGGGCAGCGTGGTGAACGTGCTGCGTTCGGTGCCCTTCCTGATCCTGATGGTGGCGCTGATCCCCTTCACCCGGCTGATCGCCGGCACCAGCTACGGCGTCTGGGCCGCGGTGGTGCCGCTGACCATCGCCGCCACGCCGTTCTTCGCGCGCATCGCCGAGGTGAGCCTGCGCGAGGTGGACTTCGGCCTGGTGGAAGCGGCCCAGGCGATGGGCTGTCAGCGTCGTCACATCATCTGGAACGTGCTGCTGCCGGAGGCGCGGCCGGGCATCGTCGGCGGCTTCACCATCACCCTGGTGACCATGATCAACTCATCCGCCATGGCCGGCGCCATCGGCGCGGGCGGGCTCGGAGACCTGGCGTACCGCTACGGCTACCAGCGCTTCGACACGCAGATCATGCTCACGGTGATCATCGTGCTGGTGCTGCTGGTGACCCTGATCCAGTTCGGCGGCGACCGCCTGGCGCGGTTGCTGAACAAGCGGGCCTGAGGGCTTTTACTGGAGCAACAGCCCGGCAACAGGCTGTTGCCGGGTTTGCGGCGGCGCGAGGCAGGGGGCGGGCCATGTTTTCTGGCCACCCTCAGCCGGTGGTCTTGCGCCGGGGATCGGGGATGCCGGACCAGAGCTCGTCGAGGTTGCGGAAGTTCCAGTCCGCCGGGGATTCGCGGCCGACGATGCGGTCGCGGCCGGCGAGCTTGGCCAGGTCCACCACTTCCTGGGGGATGGCGGTCTTCAGCCTGGCGGAATAGAACACCTTGACCCGTGGCGTGGTGAGGGACTTCTCGTGCTGTTCCATCACCACGCCCAGTCGCCCGCTCTCCAGGCGCACCAGTGAGCCGGTGGGGTAGATGCCGATGGATTTGACGAAGGCCTGGAAGACCAGTTCGTCGAAGTGGTCCTTGCTCCATTCGGCCATGCGGCGGATGGACTCGGCCGGGTCCCAGCCGCGCTTGTAGGGGCGGTCGGAGGTGATGGCGTCGTAGACGTCGCAGACGGCGCCCATCTTGGCCATCAGGCTGATCTGGTCGCCGGCCAGGCGGTGCGGGTAGCCGGTGCCGTCGACCTTCTCGTGATGGTGCAGGCAGACGTCCAGCACCAGGGCGCTGACCTGGTGGCTCTCCAGCAGGATGCGCGTGCCTTCCTCGGGGTGCTTGCGTACGCACTGGAACTCGTCGTCGGTGAGCTTGCCGGGTTTGTTCAGCACGTCCATGGGGATGGCCATCTTGCCGATGTCGTGCAGCAGCCCGGCCAGGCCGGCCTCGCGCACCTGGGCTTCGCCCAGGCCGAGCTGGCGCGCGAGGGCGATCATCAGCGCGCACACGGCAACGGAGTGCATGTAGGTGTATTCGTCGGCGGTCTTAAGCCGAGCCAGGCTGATCAGCGCATTGGGGTGGCGAAGCACCGAGTCGGAGATTTCCTGCACCAGGCCCTGGGCGTCATCGACGCTGATGGCCTTGCCCATGCGGGCGTCGCTGAACATGCTCACCACGGCGTCCTTGGCCTTGGCGCAGAGCATGGCGGCGCGGCTGACCTCGCTTTCCAGGTCGGCACGCTCGATGGGCGGTGCCTGCTCGGCGGCGGCCAGGCGGGCGTCGATCTCGGCTTCGGCCTCCTCGACGCTGACGCTGGCCTGGTCCTGGTGGATATCCAGCCCCTTGCTGGTGTCGATCCAGACTTCATGGACATCGCTGTTGCGGATGCGCTGCAGGTCCTTGTCGGTCTTGACCACGAACTTGGCGCGGAAGAACGGGTGGTCCATCCATGAACCGCAGAACTCCTGCACGTACATGCCCAGTTGCAGGTCGGTGGTGGCAATGCGTTTGAGTGTCATGGCACTACTCTGACGGGGGAAAGGCGCTCGGCAGGGCCGGCTGACTTCACTATAGGCGGGCGATGGCCGGCTTTGTAACGCTGCCTGCAAGCTTGCACGGCTGTTCTATCTTGAGTGAAGGCGCCGCGTGGCACGCGGCGTTCCTTCTTCGCCCGACGACCGTCCGGCGGCCAAATGGCACCGTGCCATATTCGTCTAGTCTCTCTGTCAATCAGGGAAAGCGAGTAGCAGGGAATGCAGGATTCTTTCAGCACCGAGCCGGTGATCCTGATCGTCGATGACCAGGCCAGCGACGTCCTCATCCTCAGCGAGGCGATCCGCGACCTGGCGTCCATTCATGTTGCCAACGGTGGGCCGGGGACGCTGGATGTTGCAAGGGCCTGCCGCCCGGACGTGGTGCTGCTGGACATCCAGATGCCGCTGATGGACGGCTTCGAGATCTGCCGGGCGATCAAGTCGGACCCGAAGTTGCGCGGGGCCTCGGTGCTGTTCGTCACCGCCCACAGCGGTCCGGAGAACGAGCTGAAGGCGCTGGAGAGCGGTGCCCTGGGCTTCATCCGCAAACCACTGAACCTGCCGCTGGTCCGCGCCCACGTGCGCGCTCACCTGGACCTGCGTGAGCAGGCCAAGCGGGTGGCCTGTTTCGATGCGCTGACTGGCCTGCCCAACCGCGCATTGCTGCAGGACCGTGCTGCCCAGGCCATCCAGAAGAACCGGCGCGGTGAGGGGCGGGTGGCGATGCTGATGCTGGATCTGGACAACTTCAAGTTTCTTAACGACACCATCGGCCATACCACCGGGGACCAGGTGCTGCGCGAGGTGGCCCAGCGGCTGTCTGCGGCGGTGCGCTCGGTGGATACGGTGAGTCGCCAGGGCGGCGATGAGTTCGTGGTGCTGCTGCCGGACGTGCAGGGCTTCGACGCGGTGGGGGATTTTGCCGACCGGCTATTGGGGATCATCGCCCAGCCGCTGCTGATCAACGGCAACCGTTACGATCTCTCGGGGAGCATTGGAATCAGCTTTTTTCCCGACGATTGCGACAATTTCGAGTCGCTTTATCGCTATGCCGACGCGGCGATGTACCAGGCCAAGCAGGAGGGTCGCAATCGCTTCCGCTTCTTCTCCGAGCAGATCGAGAACAGCACTCGGGCCCGCCACATGCTCGAACGGCACATGCGCCGGGCGCTGGAGCAACGGGTGTTCGAGGTGTTCTACCAGGCCAAGGTGAACGTCACCGACGGCCGCCCCAGTGGCATGGAGGCATTGGTGCGCTGGCGCACCTCCGACGGGCAACTGGTGTCGCCGGCGGACTTCATCCCCCTGGCGGAGGAGACGGGGCTGATCATCCCCATCGGCAAGTTCGTGATGCTGCAGGCCTGCAACGATGCCCAGCGGATGATCGCCATGGGCTGGCCGGTGTGCATGAGTGTGAACATCTCGGCGGTGCAGTTCCGCGAGGAGAGCTTCCTGGGCATGGTCACGGCCATCCTCGAGGAGTCGGGCCTGCCGCCGAACCACCTGGAGCTGGAGATCACCGAAGGGGTGCTGGCCCACGATATCGACCGCACCCGAGCCATCTTGCTGGCGCTGAAGGAGATCGGCGTGCGCATCGCCATCGATGATTTCGGCACCGGTTATTCCAGCTTGGCCTACCTCAAGCGCCTGCCCATCGATGTGTTGAAGATCGATCAGAGCTTCGTCCGCGAGATGCTCACCGACCGCAGCGATGCGGCCATCATCGAGGCGGTCATCCGCCTGGCTCAGGCCCTGGACCTGGAGCTGGTGGCCGAGGGCGTGGAGTACCCGCAGCAGGCTCGGCGCCTGCAGGAACTGGGCTGTCAGTTGATGCAGGGTTACCTGTTCTGCCGGCCGCTGCCCTTCGAGGAGTCCTGTGGCTTTCTCGCCGAGCAAAGCGAGCACCCGCGCTGCTGGACGGCGCTGGACGGTGAGGGGGAGGCCGAGTGAAAAACCGCGGTCAGGTGTCCGTTCCGCTGGCAGCCATGCTGCTCACGGCGCTGGCGGGCATGCTGGTGACCGGGTTGCTGGCCGGGTGGCTGGAGCGGGCCAACCAGGCCCGTCTGCACAAGGCGCTGAGCGCTGCCGCCGAGCGGGTCGCCGATGGTGTGGTCAAGCGTCTGGAGCTTTACCAGTACGGCCTGCGGGGGGCCCGGGGCACGTTGCTGACCACCGGAGAGTGGGGCATGAGCCGGGAGCTCTTCGGGCGTTATGCGCGGTCGCGGGATGTGTCCAGGGAGTTTCCGGGGGCGCGCGGATTCGGCCTGATTCGCCGTGTCCCCAAGAATGAGCTTGAGGCATTCCTGGCGCGGGCGCGGGCAGACGGACCGGCCGATTTCCGGCTCCATGAGTTGTCTCCTCACGATGGCGAGCATTTTGTCATCCAGTACATCGAGCCCCTGGCAGGTAACGAACCTGCCATCGGGCTGGACATCGCCTCCGAGCGCAACCGCCGTGAAGCGGCGTTGTCGGCGATGCGCAGCGGTGAGGTTCGCCTGACTGCACCCATCACCCTGGTGCAGTACCTGGGCAAGCCCCATCAGTCGTTCCTGATCCTGATGCCGATCTATCGCGAGGGCGTGGTGCCGCTCACCGAGGCCGAGCGGGAGCGCCAGTTGATGGGCTGGAGCTATGCGCCGCTGATCACCGAGCAGGTGCTGCAGGGGTTGGAGCTGGTGGATGAGTCGGTGCGCCTGCGCCTCTGGGACGTCAGCGAGGGCGAGGACGAACCGCTGTTCTACGAGGGCTCCGGGGCAACCTCGGAGGTCCCCGAGCTCTTGCAGGAGCGGGTGTTGCGAACGTTCTATGGGCGGCGTTGGCAAATTGAGCTCGCTGCGCTGCCGCTGTTTGCCGAGCGCTTGAACACGGCGTCGCCCGCCCTGGTCTGGGGCGGGGGCAGCGGGCTCAGCCTGCTGCTGGCGGCCTTGCTGGGGGCGAGTCTGGTCAGTCGGCGGCGCAAGCACCAGGTTCAGGCAGAGCAGGCGCGGCTGGCGGCCATCGTCGAGAACTCGGCCGATGGCATCGTTGGCCAGACCCTGGGGGGCGTGATCACCAGTTGGAATCAGGGCGCCGAGACAATCTTCGGCTACAGCGCCGAGCAGGCCATTGGTCAGGAGCTGGTCGGGCTGGTGGTGCCGGAGCGCGGCCACGATCAGGAGGAGGCGCTGCTGCACCAGGCCCTGCTGGGGGAGCGCATCAGCCTGTACGAGACCCGTTACCGGCGGCAGGACGGCAGCCTGGTGCATGTGGCTCTTTCTATAGCGCCGATCCTGGATGGCCTGGGCCGGGTGGTGGGCATCTCGCGCACGGTACGCAACACCACAGCGCAGAAGCAGGCGGAGGCGCGCATCCTTGAGCTCAATGCGGGGCTGGAGAGCCAGGTGGTCGAGCGCACCGCCCAGTTGTTGCGCACCAACGTGTTGTTGGATGGCGTGCTGACTGCCGCTACCGAGGTGTCCATCATCGCCACCGATCCGGACGGGCTGATCCGCGTGTTCAATCGCGGAGCCGAGCGCTTGCTGGGCTATTCGGCGGAGGAGCTGGTGGGGCGCCAGACGCCTGCGCTGCTGCATGTGACCGAGGAGGTGGTAGCTCGTGGTCGGGAGCTGTCCGCCTACTACGGCAAGCCGTTGCAGGGCTTTCGGGTGTTCGTCCAGGTGCCTGAGCTGGAGGGCTCCGAGGCGCGGGAGTGGACCTATGTGCGCAAGGATGGCAGCCGCTTCCCGGTGACCCTGGTGGTGACCGCCATGCGCGATGAGCACGGGCGAATCACCGGTTACCTGGGCATTGCCCTCGACATCACCGAGCGCAAGGCCACCGAACGCCGCCTGGCGGAGAGTCTGGCTACAACTCGTGCGGTGCTGGATACGGCGGTGAACCCGGTTATCACCTTCGACGGTGAAGGACGCATCCAGACCTTCAATCCTGCGGGTGGCGTGGTGTTCGGGGTGTCGCCCGAGCACATGGTCGGGCGCTCCATTGAGGACCTGATCGAGCCGGTGTCTCTGGAGCGCTTCCACGAACTGCTGACTGGCTACGAGCAACCGTTGGAGGGCTTGGGGCCCAGCGGCATGGAGCTGTGGGGGCGACGCAGCGACGACAGCGCGTTTCCCATGCAGGTCACCCTGGCGCCGATGCAGGTGGGGGGCGAGCAGCGCATAGTCTGCGTGGTGACTGACCTCAGCGAGCAGTACCACCAGCGCAAGGAGTTGGTGGCTGCCCGTGACCAGCTATTGCTGGCCTCGGAGGTGGCGGGGTTGGGTATCTGGTCGTGGTTCCTGGATGACAACCGGCTGAACTGGAACGACCGCATGTTCGAGCTGTATGGGCAGCCTCGCAGCCTGCGGGAGCAGGGCCTGACCTTTGACCATTGGCGCCAGCGGGTGCATCCGGACGACATGGATCGCGTCGTGGCGCAATTGCAGGGCGCCATCGCCGGGACGGCCGTCTACGATCCCATCTTCCGCATCGTGCGGCCGGACGGGCAGGTGCGCTACATCCAGGCAGCGGCGCAGATCGAGCGGGATTCCCTGGGACGACCGACCCGGGTGACCGGGATCAACCTCGACATCACTGCTCAGCGCGAGCTGGAGTCGCGCCTGCGGGACGCTCGCGACAAGGCGGATGCGGCCAGCGCGGCGAAGAGTTTCTTCCTGGCCAACATGAGCCATGAGATCCGCACGCCGATGAACGCGGTGCTGGGCATGCTGCACCTGGTGCAGGACACCGGGCTGGATAGCCGCCAGCTTGACTATGTGCTGAAGGCGCAGTCGGCGGCACGCTCGCTGCTGGGGCTGCTCAACGACATTCTGGATTACTCCAAGATCGAGGCCGGCAAGCTGCAGCTCGACCCGCACCCGTTCGAGCTGGAGTCGCTGATGCGTGATCTGGCGGTGGTGCTGGCGGGCAATCAGGGCGACAAGGATGTGGAGGTGATGTTCGACCTCGACGCCAACCTGCCGCTGCACCTGGTGGGGGACAGCTTCCGTCTGCAGCAGGTGCTGATCAACCTGGGCGGCAATGCGCTGAAGTTCACCAGCCGGGGCCAGGTGGTGGTGGCTTTCCGGCAATTGGCCTGCGACGACGACTCGGTGCTGCTGCAGGTGTCGATCAGCGATACCGGCATCGGTATCAGTCCGGAGCAGTTGGAGCGGATTTTCGACGGTTTCACCCAGGCCGAGGCGTCCACCTCGCGGCGCTTTGGCGGCACGGGGCTGGGGCTGGTGATCTGCAAGCGCCTGGTGGAACTGATGGGCGCCGAGCTGAAGGTGGAGAGCCGGCCAGGGGAGGGCAGCCGCTTCTGGTTCGATGTGCGGCTGGGCATCAGCGAGCCGGTCGCTGCGTTGCGCAGCGAATGCCCCTGCGTGGATGCACCGCTGCACCTGCTGGTGGTGGACGACAACCCGGTGGCGGGGGAGGTGTTGCTGCGCACGCTGTTGTCCCTGGGCTGGCGCAGCGAATACGTGATGTCGGGTGAGGCGGCCGTTTCGTCGGTGCAACAGGCTGCCCGACGTGGCGACCCGTTCGATCTGGTGCTGATGGACTGGCGCATGCCGGGGCTGGACGGTCTGGCCTCCAGCCGTGCCCTGGCGGCCTTGGGGGCTTCGGCACCTCGGGTGGTGATGATCACCGCCCACGGCAGCGAGGTGCTGGCGGACCAGCAGCAGAAGGGGCAGGCGCCGTTCGCGGCATTCCTCACCAAGCCGGTGACGCCGCAGCAACTCGCCACTGCCGTGCAGCGGGCGATCTGGGGCGAGGAGGGGGATACGGGCCAGCCGGCGGGTGTGGCGCGTATCCGTCATCTGTCCGGGCTTCGTCTGCTGGTGGTGGAGGACAACGCCCTGAACCGTCAGGTGGCTTCCGAGCTTCTCATGGGGGAGGGGGCCGAGGTGGCCCTTGCGGAGGGCGGTTTGGAGGGCGTGCAGGCGGTGCTGGCGGAGCCGGAGCGCTTCGATGCGGTGCTGATGGACATCCAGATGCCGGACATCGACGGCCTTGAGGCCTCACGGCGCATCCGCCTGGATGAGCGCTGCCGGACGCTGCCGATCATTGCCATGACCGCCAATGCTTCGGAGCAGGACCGGCGCACCTGCCTGGAGGCGGGGATGAACGATCACGTCGGCAAGCCGGTGGACATCCAGCAACTGACCCGGGTGCTGCTGTTCTGGACCGGTGGGGGCGCGCGGGCACCGCTGGAGCCCCCGCCGCCCCGGGCCGAGCCGGATGCACAGGTGCTGCTGGAGCCGCCGGCGTCGATCCTTTCGCGCTTCGCCGACAACCTGACGCTGCTGCAGACGGTGCTGGTCAGCTTCCGCGAGGAGACCGAGCACCAGTTGGATCAGTTGCAGCAGGCCCGTGACGACGCTGATCTGCGCGGTGTGCTGGCGGTACTGCATGGCATCAAGGGCAGCACGGGCACCATGGGCGCGCGGGCGCTGTCGCATCTGGCCATGGAGCTGGAGAGTCGGGGGCGCGGACTGACGCCGGATACAGCGGCCCCTTTCCTTGAGGACCCGAGCTGGCTGCTGCAGTTGCGGGCACTGCTGGTGGAGAGCAACCAGCAGCTGCTGGAGCAGTTCCAGGTGGACGCTTTGGTCGGACAGGGTCAGGAGCCATTGCCGGCGCTGGATGAGGGCGCCTGGCGGGAGGTGCTGCAGCAGACGCTGGAGCTGCTGGCCAGTGGCTCGATCCAGGCATTGGACCGCGCGCGGGAACTCAAGGGGCGCGCCCCGGAAAGCCTGCAAGAAGCGGCGGCAGCTTTTGCCGCGCGGGTGGAGCGCCTGGACTTCCAGGGCGCTCAGGCCTTGGCTCGGGATCTCCTGCCCAGTGATACGGCGTCTTCGTCGGACTGACGGGTATCGGTGTTGATACCAGACTCCTGGAGGCGTTGTGAAACGGGTGACCGCCGGCGCTCAAGCCGGCTCGTTGAGGGCCAGGAACCGTTGCCGTCGAGCGTGGCGGAACAACGCGGGGGCCTGCGTGCTCACCGGGAAGCGCCTGCGGCTGGTCAACGGCCAGTAAGGCGGGATCGATCAAGGTGAGGCTCTGCGCCCGCGGAGTAAGGCGGAATGAAAAAGGCCCCGGTATCGCTACCGGGGCCTTGAGGCATCCGGCTGGGCCCGAGGGCCCGCCGGTGAACAGTCCCTATTAGTGGAACTGGTTCATGGTGTTGTCTTTACCGCTTGCCTTCAGAGCCGCTTCGCCAGCGAAGTACTCTTTGTGGTTGTCGCCGATGTCGGAGCCAGCCATGTTCTGGTGCTTGACGCAGGCGATGCCTTGGCGCAGTTCCTGACGCTGAACACCCTTCACGTAGGCCAGCATGCCCTGGTCGGCGAAGTAGCCTTTGGCCAGGTTGTCGGTGGACAGGGCCGCAGTGTGGTAGGTCGGCAGGGTGATCAGGTGGTGGAAGATGCCGGCGTGGGCGGAACCGTCACGCTGGAAGGTACGGATCTTCTCGTCTGCAACCTGGGCCAGTTCGGTCTCGTCGTACTCGACGCTCATCAGCTTGGCGCGGTCATAGGCGGAGACGTCCTTGCCTTCAGCGGCCCAGGCGTCGAATACCTGCTGGCGGAAGTTCAGGGTCCAGTTGAAGGACGGGCTGTTGTTGTAGACCAGCTTGGCGTTCGGGATGACCTGACGGATGCGGTCAACCATGCCTTTGATCTGGCCAACGTGCGGCTTCTCGGTTTCGATCCACAGCAGGTCGGCGCCGTTCTGCAGGCTGGTGATGCAGTCCAGTACGCAGCGGTCTTCGCCGGTGCCCTGACGGAACTGGAACAGGTTGGACGGCAGGCGCTTGGGACGCAGCAGCTTGCCTTCGCGGTTGATCACCACATCGCCGTTCTTCAGTTCGGCGGCGGAGATCTCTTCGCAGTCCAGGAAGGAGTTGTACTGGTCGCCCAGGTCGCCCGGCTGCTTGGTCACGGCGATCTGCTTGGTCAGGCCGGCACCCAGGGAGTCGGTACGGGCAACGATCACGCCGTCGTCCACACCCAGTTCGAGGAACGCGTAGCGAACGGCGTTGATCTTGGCGAGGAAGTCTTCGTGGGGAACGGTCACTTTGCCGTCCTGGTGGCCGCACTGCTTCTCGTCGGAAACCTGGTTCTCGATCTGGATGCAGCAGGCACCGGCTTCGATCATCTTCTTGGCCAGCAGGTAGGTGGCTTCCGGGTTACCGAAGCCAGCGTCGATGTCGGCGATGATCGGGACGACGTGGGTTTCGTAACCGTCGATCTGGGCCTGTACTTCGGCTTCCTTGGCCTTGTCACCGGCGGCGCGTGCAGCGTCCAGGGCGGTGAACAGCAGGTCCAGTTCGCGGGCGTCAGCCTGGCGCAGGAAGGTGTACAGCTCTTCGATCAGGCCGGCGACGGCGGTCTTCTCGTGCATGGACTGGTCGGGCAGCGGGCCGAAGTCGGAACGCAGGGCGGCAACCATCCAGCCGGACAGGTAGAGGTAGCGCTTGTTGGTGGTCTTCAGGTGCTTCTTGATGGAGATCAGCTTCTGCTGACCGATGAAGCCGTGCCAGCAGCCCAGGGACTGGGTGTAGACGGAGGCGTCGGCATCGTACTCGGCCATGTCCTTGCGCATGATGGCCGCGGTGTACTTGGCGATGTCCAGACCGGTCTTGAAGCGGTTCTGTACACGCATGCGAGCTGCGTACTCGGGGTTGATCGCGCTCCAGCTGCTGCCGTACTTCTCTTTCAGCGCGGCAACGGCTTTGATCTCGTTCTGATATGCGGACATGGTCAATCCTTCAAATGTGTATGGTTGAGCACCAACTTCCCCGGGCAAGGACCTGGAAGGCCATGGCGGGTTGCTCACCGCAGTACGCTGAGAATGGACCAGAGCGAGTGTGAACTCGGAGGGAGGGGTCGAAACGAACGGTGCAGGCGGCTTCGGTGATCGCTACCCGTGGCGCTTTCGGCTCGTGGATGCCTTGACGCACGAATAGGGGTGAAGTTTCGTCTGCCAGTTTCGCGGTGCTTCCCCGTCCCTCAGGACAACCTCGTTCCAGTCGCAACCTCGTCGCACTGCCTTTTGGGCTACACAACACGGGTCGGCTCGTTGGTCTGGAGCACGGCCCGGAGGCCCGTTTCAGGGCCCCTGGTTAGCGGGAGCGGGGCCATCATGCGCCTCAAACAGGTGTTCGTCAAACGTTTTTGTAGTGTTTTTTTATGGCTACTACAAAAGTCGTGTGTGCGACTGGATGGTCAGTTGGAGAGGGCTCAGTCGAGGCTGTCGACCTTCAGGCGCAGGGTCATGTTCTCGCCGCCTTGGGTGGTCTGGCGGTGCAGGAAACCACTGCTGTCGCTCTGGCTGGACTCGTTGACGCCGCCGACGGTGATCCATTCGCCGAGCCGGCCGCTGACGCGGGTGTCGGTGCTCTGGATGTCGATGGCGCCCGGTTGGGACTGGCTGAGGCGGTCACGGTTGCTGCTGAGGCTGACGTGCACGGTCTGCCCGGTGACGCTGGCGGTGACGTAGAAGCCGCGGGTGACGTTGCGGTATTCGGTGTTGGTGTAGACCTGCCCATAGGGCCCGGTGCTGGCGCTGGTGATGGGTACGCTCTGGCCGACCTGGATGAGGGCGGGATAGCCCTCGGTGGCCTGGACCTGCTGGACACCGCCGCCCCGGCTGTCGGTGCTGCGGCGGATGATGCGCACCTGGTCGCGGCCGTTGACTTCGCCACGGCCGGCCTGGACGTCGACGCCGCCGACGCTGGCCGAGCCGTTGACGCTGTAGCCCCGGTCGTCCTGGTAGTTGCTGTCGCTGGTGTCCACCGATATCAGCAGGCGGCGCGGTGCGGTGTCGAGCTTGTCGAGCACGCCGCGCAGTTCCTGGATCTTCTGCGGGGAGGCATTGACGATCAGCTGGTTGCCGTAGGCGCTGACCCGACCTTCGCTGCCGATCACCGACTGCACCACCGGCATCACGTCTTCGGCGGTGCGGTAGTTGAGCGGGATGACTTCGGTGGCGGCTTGCAGAGGCAGGCTCAGGGCCAGACACAGGGCGGCGAGCAGGGCGCGTGGCGTCATAGCAGGAAACTCCGCAGGTCGGGGTCGCTGACGCTCTGGTCCCAGGCCTGGTCGAACTGGACCTGGCGCAGGCGGCAGCGGCCGGGGTCGTTGTACAGGGCGTAGCCGGCGAAGCTGTCCAGTTCCGGGCGCATCAGCAGGCCACGGTCGTCCACCAGCAGGTAGGCACACTCGTCGTTGGCGTGGTCCGGGTTGAGTCGGCGGATCTGGCTGTTGCTGGACAGGCGGCGCACGAGGTTGAGCAGGCGGTGGCCTTCCTTCACCGGGCGGGTCACGTCCCGGATCAGGATGCGCAGGCGGTTGCGCGGGTTGGCCAGAAGGAAGCGGGTGCAGGCCGTCTGGATGCTGCTGTGGTGATAGAGCCAGGACTCCAGGTCGGGTGTGTAGAGGTTGAGGTTGCGCTGGGCCTGTTGCAGGAGGGCCAGGGCGTGGGCGCGGGCCTCCTCGGGTTTGGCGAAGCGCTGCAGGGTGTCGTGCTGGCCGAGCACGAACGGGGCGGGTTCCCAGGGGGCGGGTTCGCGCAGATCCGGGACCGGGTTATGGACATCGAAACGCCCCGGTGAATGGAATTCGATGGCAGGCAGATCAGCCTCGATCTCTTCGTTTTCCGGGACGTTCGATTCCATGGGGACCTCTATTGGCTGTCGCGCACCATATCCACGTGGGGGATACCGGCTTCGATGAACTCCTCGCTGACCACGCGGAAGCCATGGCGTTCGTAGAACGGCGTGGCGTGGACCTGGGCCGAGAGCATCTGCTGCTTGAGGCCGCGGCGTTCGGCCTCGGCGATCACTGCTTCGAGCAGGCGATCACCGACATGCAGGCCGCGCCAATCCTTGAGGACCGAGACACGACCGATGTGGCCGTCGGGCAACAGGCGCGCGGTGCCGATGGCGTACTCGTGCTCGAGGGCGAGGAAGTGCACGGCGTCGGCATCCTCGGCATCCCACTCCTGTTCAGGCGACACGGATTGCTCGGCGATGAAGACGGCCTCGCGGATGCGTCGCAAGTCAGCGTTGTCCTTCTGCCAGTCGGCGATTCGGACGTGAATCTCACTCATCGGCAAACTCCAGACTTCCTTGCTTGATCAGTTCCCACAGAAGCTTACGCCCGTCTTCGTCAGCCAGCCATCGGCCGAGGTTCTCGATGTGCAGTGCATCGCTGGAGCACACCAGGCGCAGCAGTTCGCGCAGGGAGGAGGGCAGCAGACGGCTCTGGCCGCTGGCGAAAAGCACCAGGCCGATGTCCACTTCCGACCAGGCCATGCGCGCGCTGGGGTTGCGGATGATCACGGCGCCGTCTTCGATGGCGCCGACGAAGGCTTCTTCATCGACTTCGATGCCGGTGACCAGTTCGGGGTAGCGCGGCTCGGTCATGAACTGGCCGAACCAGGTCAGCAGCAGGCGCTCGTCGCTCATGTGCTCGGCGATCAGGGCCTTGAGGCGGTCGAGGGCGTCCTGCTGGATCTGGTGCGGGTCTTCGACCGGCTGGATGTCGGCGTCGCTGTAGCGCTCCTCGTCCGGGATGAACTGGGCGAGGAAGTCGGTGAAGTGGGTGAGCACTTCGGCGGCGCTGGGGGCGCGGAAGCCGACCGAGTAGGTCATGCAGTCGTCCTCGGCGGTGCCGAAGTGGGCGAGGCGCGGCGGCAGGTAGAGCATGTCGCCGGGTTCCAGCACCCATTCGTCGGTGCCCATGAATTCGGCGAGGATGCGCAGGTCGCCGTGGGGCAGCAGCGGGCTGTCGGCGTCGCACATCTGGCCGATGCGCCAGCGGCGGCGGCCGTGGCCCTGGAGCAGAAAGACGTCGTAGTTGTCGAAGTGCGGGCCGACACCGCCGCCCGGGGCGGCGTAGCTGATCATGATGTCGTCGATGCGCCAGTTGGGCAGGAAGCGGAAGTGTTCCAGCAGTTCGCCGACTTCCGGGGCGAACTGGTCGACGGACTGCACCAGCAGGGTCCAGTCGCGCTCTGGCAGGTTCTGGTAGGTGTCCTCGGCGAAGGGGCCGCGACGTAGCTCCCAGGGGCGCTCGCCGTGTTCGAGGATGATGCGCGACTCGACTTCCTCTTCCAGGGACAGGCCGGCCAGCTCATCAGGGGAGATGGGGCTTTCGAAGCCGGGGATGGCCTGGCGGATCAGCAGCGGCTTCTTCTGCCAGTAGTCACGGAGGAATTCGCGGGCAGAGATGCCGCCGAGGATTTGCAGGGGAAGATCGGAAGTCATGGCAGTGAACCTGTGAAATAAAAACGCCCGGCACGGCCGGGCGTATGGAGGCGGTTGCCCGTCAGATGCGCTTGGCCTGGGCCACGGCGTTGCCGATGTAGGCAGCCGGGGTCAGTTTGCGCAGTTCGGCCTTGGCTTCGGCAGGGATGGCCAGACCGTCGATGAAAGTCTGCAGGGCTTCGGGGCCGATGCCCTTGCCGCGGGTCAGTTCCTTCAGCTTCTCGTAGGGGTTCTCGACGCCGTAACGACGCATGACGGTCTGCACCGGCTCGGCCAGGACTTCCCAGCAGGCGTCCAGGTCTTCGGCGATGCGCTGGGCATTCAGCTCCAGCTTGCTGATGCCCTTGAGGCTGGCTTCATAGGCGATGACGCTGTGGGCGAAGCCGACGCCGAGGTTGCGCAGCACGGTGGAGTCGGTCAGGTCGCGCTGCCAGCGGGAGATCGGCAGCTTGCTGGCCAGGTGCTGGAACAGGGCGTTGGCGATGCCGAGGTTGCCTTCGGAGTTCTCGAAGTCGATCGGGTTGACCTTGTGCGGCATGGTGGAGGAGCCGATCTCGCCTGCAACGGTCTTCTGCTTGAAGTAGCCGAGGGAGATGTAGCCCCAGACGTCGCGGTCGAAGTCGATGAGGATGGTGTTGAAGCGGGCGACTGCATCGAACAGTTCGGCGATGTAGTCGTGGGGCTCGATCTGGGTGGTGTAGGGGTTCCAGTTCAGGCCCAGGTCGCCTTCGATGAATTCGCGGGCGTTGGCTTCCCAGTCGATGTCCGGGTAGGCGGACAGGTGGGCGTTGTAGTTGCCGACGGCGCCGTTGATCTTGCCGAGCAGCGGGACGGCGGCCACCTGGGCGATCTGGCGCTCCAGGCGGTAGACGACGTTGGCCATTTCCTTGCCAAGGGTGGTGGGCGAGGCGGGCTGGCCGTGGGTGCGGGACAGCATGGGAACGTCGGCAAAGCGCACGGCGAGATCGCGGATGGCATCGGCCAGTTGGCGCATGAGCGGCAGGATCACCTGGTCGCGGCCTTCGCGCAGCATCAGGGCGTGGGACAGGTTGTTGATGTCCTCGCTGGTGCAGGCGAAGTGGATGAACTCGCTGACCTTGGCCAGTTCCGGTAGCGTGGCGGCCTGCTCCTTGAGCAGGTATTCCACGGCTTTCACGTCGTGGTTGGTGGTGCGTTCGATTTCCTTGATGCGCTCGGCATGCTCGAGCTGGAAGTCTTCGGCGAGCTTGTCCAGCAGGGCGTTGGCTTCGGCGGAGAAGGGCGCCACTTCCGGAACGCCGGCGTG
Organism: Pseudomonas sp. ENNP23; assembly: GCF_001728945.1. NCBI lineage: Bacteria > Pseudomonadati > Pseudomonadota > Gammaproteobacteria > Pseudomonadales > Pseudomonadaceae > Pseudomonas > Pseudomonas sp. ENNP23. Next base: position 53,385 of record NZ_LYSP01000016.1, on the reverse strand, counting down.
GGCGGCGAGGCGCTGCAGCCAGCGCACTTCGACCTGGACGCGGAAGCGGATCAGGCCGTATTCACTGAAGATCGGACGCAGGGCGCTGGTTTTGCCGGCGTAGCGGCCATCGACGGGGGAAACCGCAGTGAGCGAAGAGAGCTGCATGGAGGGGGTCTCGGGCAGGTCGGTCAACGAAAAGGGCGCACATGATACATGAAAACCGACCCGGTCGCCGCGCTCGACCGGTCGCCTTCCGGCGACCGGTTGTTGGGGTCACCCTCGCAGCAGGGGGTAGAGCTCGGCGAGCAGCTTGCGACGGCTGAACAGCAATTGCCAGCGGTGGCCGCCAAGCTGGCGCCAGAGGCGGGCTGAGCGGATGCCGGCGAGCAGCAGGGCGCGGATCCTGGCGGCGTTGGTGGGCTGTTGCAGGTAGCGCATGTCGCCATGCACCTGGATGCGCTGGCGGAAGGTGCTGAGGGTGTCCTGGTAGAGCGAGGCACAGGAGGCGACGACGTTGTCGTGGGCCGGGCCGAAGTGCTGGACCTGCTGCTGGATCTGGTCGAGGCGGCTGCCGATCTGGTCGAGCATGTCGTCGCGCTTGGCCAACTGGCGTTCGAGGGTGAGCAGCGACAGGGCGTAGCGCAGGGGCTCGCGCTGTAGGCTGGCAGGCTCGCGTTCGAGTGCGCTGACCAGGGCCTTGTAGCCGTCGCGCAGGTTGATGTCGTCGCCGCCGTACACGTCCAGTGTGCTTTTCGGATCGCGTACCAGCAGGCTGCCGATCATGCAGGCGAGGGGGGCTTCGCTGATCTGCCCGGTCTTGGCGATGCGGTCGACCAGGGCAGCGGCTTCGAAGACGCCGCCAAGGGCGATGAGCTGTTCGTTCAGCGGGGCCATCAGGTGCGTTCCTCGCTGTACCAGGGCTCGGCACTTTCGATCACGCCGCCGCCGAGGCACACCTCGCCGTCGTAGAAGACCACGGACTGGCCGGGGGTGACGGCGCGCTGGGGCTCGGCGAAGACGGCGCGGTAGCCGTCGGCTGTCTTCTCCAGGGTGCAGACCTGGTCAGCCTGGCGGTAGCGCACCTTGGCGGTGAGCGGGCGCGGGGCGTCCAGTTCGATGGGGTTGACCCAGAAGATCTCGGAGGCGAGCAGGGCGCGGGAGAACAGCCACGGGTGTTCATTGCCCTGACCGACCACGAGGACGTTGCGGGCGACGTCCTTGGCGAGGACGTACCAGGGCTCGTCGCTGGCGTCCTTCATGCCGCCGATGCCCAGGCCCTGGCGCTGGCCGATGGTGTGGTACATGAGGCCGTGGTGGCGGCCGATGACGTCGCCATCGGTGGTCTCGATGTCACCCGGTTGGGCGGGGAGGTATTGCTTGAGGAAATCGCTGAAACGGCGTTCACCGATGAAGCAGATGCCGGTGGAGTCCTTCTTCTTGGCGGTGGCCAGACCGTGTTTCTCGGCGATGGCGCGGACTTCCGGCTTTTCCAGTTCGCCGACGGGGAACAGGGTGCGGGCGATCTCCTTGCCGCCGACGGCGTGCAGGAAGTAGCTCTGATCCTTGTTCGGGTCCAGGCCTTTGAGCAGTTCGGTGCGGCCGTCGATATCGCGGCGGCGCACGTAGTGGCCGGTGGCGATGAGGTCGGCGCCGAGCATCAGGGCGTAGTCGAGGAAGGCTTTGAACTTGATCTCGCGGTTGCAGAGGATGTCCGGGTTGGGGGTGCGGCCAGCCTTGTATTCGGCGAGGAAGTGCTCGAACACGTTGTCCCAGTACTCGGCGGCGAAGTTGGCGGTGTGCAGCTTGATGCCGATGCGGTCGCAGACGGCCTGGGCGTCGGCCAGGTCTTCCTTGGCGGTGCAGTACTCGGTGCCGTCGTCCTCGTCCCAGTTCTTCATGAACAGGCCTTCCACCTGGTAGCCCTGTTCCATCAGCAGGAGGGCGGAAACCGAGGAGTCTACGCCGCCGGACATGCCGACGATGACGCGGGTGTTGGCTTTATCGGACATGGGGATCTGTTGCTGCTGCAAAAAGAACGGGATTCTACCAGTTGCGGCGAATGGGGGCGATCAGGCCGGGTCGCGGATCAGGGCCAGGGGAAAGCGCTCACCTGTCAGGTAGTCGTCGACGCAGCGCAGGACGAGGCGGCTGCGCCAGCGGTCCTGCTGGGCTGCCAGCTCGTCACGGGTGAGCCAGCGCGGGCCGATGATGCCGTCGTCCAGTGCCAGGTCGGGGCGATGGCGCAGGGGGCGGGCGGCGAAGCAGACGCGCTGGTAGGTCACGCCATTGCTGGGGGCGGTGTACAGGTAGATGCCGGTGACGGCGGTGAGTTCAACCTCCCAGCCGGTCTCTTCGAGGGTTTCCCGCAGGGCGGCCTGGGGCAGCGTCTCGTCGGCTTCGAGGTGGCCGGCGGGCTGGTTCAGGACGGCCCGGCCGTCGGCTTCTTCCTCGACCAGGAGGAAGCGGCCCTGGTCTTCGACCACGGTGGCGACGGTGATGTGGGGTTGCCAGGTCATGGTGTGGCTCCTTCTGAGGGGGCGACATGTTCGCAGGGCTGCGCCGGAAAAAGAAACCCCGGGACATGCCCGGGGGTTCTGGTGCTACAGGTCGTTTAGGCGACCAGTCCGTCGATGACCGCGTTGAAGGTGGCGCTGGGGCGCATCACCTGGCTGGTCAGCTCGGGGTTGGAGCGGTAGTAGCCGCCGATTTCGGCAGGCTTGCCCTGTACGCCGTTGAGTTCGGCGACGATGGCGGCTTCCTGCTCGGTCAGGGCCTTGGCGACCGGGGCGAAGTGGGCCTTGAGTTCGGCATCTTCGTCCTGGGCGGCCAGGGCCTGGGCCCAGTAGAGCGCCAGGTAGAAGTGGCTGCCACGGTTGTCGATCTCGCCGACCTTGCGGGACGGGGACTTGTTGTTGTCCAGCAGTTTGCCGGTGGCTTCGTCGAGGGTCTTGCCCAGCAGCTTGGCCTTGGCGTTGCTGGTCTTGATGCCGGTCTCTTCGAGGGAGACGGCCAGGGCCAGGAACTCGCCGAGGGAATCCCAGCGCAGGTAGTTCTCTTCCACCAGTTGTTGCACGTGCTTGGGCGCGGAACCGCCAGCGCCGGTTTCGTACATGCCACCGCCCGCCATCAGTGGGACGATGGAGAGCATCTTGGCCGAGGTGCCCAGTTCCATGATGGGGAACAGGTCGGTCAGGTAGTCACGCAGGACGTTGCCGGTCACCGAGATGGTATCCAGGCCGCGGATCATGCGTTCCATGGAGACGCGGATGGCTTCGTTGTAGCCCATCATGCGGATGTCCAGTCCGGTCAGGTCGTGGTCCTTGAGGTACAGCTCGACCTTCTTCTGCAGTTCGCGGTCGTGGGCGCGCTCCGGGTCCAGCCAGAAGATGGCCGGGGTGTTGGACTGGCGGGCACGGGTGACGGCCAGCTTGACCCAGTCGCGGATCGGGGCGTCCTTGGTCTGGCAGGCGCGCCAGATGTCGCCGGCTTCCACTTCGTGCTGCATCAGGACGGTGCCGTCGGCGGCGACGACGCGCATGGTGCCGTCGGCGGTCATCTCGAAGGTCTTGTCGTGGGAGCCGTATTCCTCGGCCTTCTGCGCCATCAGGCCAACGTTCGGTACGCTGCCCATGGTGGTGGGGTCGAACGCGCCGTTGGTTTTGCAGAAGTTGATCATTTCCTGGTAGATGCGGGCGTAGGTGCTTTCCGGCATCACGGCCTTGGTGTCTTTCTGCTTGCCGTCCTTGCCCCACATCTGGCCGGAGTTGCGGATCATGGCCGGCATGGAGGCGTCGACGATCACGTCACTGGGGATGTGCAGGTTGGTGATGCCCTTGACGGAGTCGACCATCGCCATTTCGGGGCGGTGGCTGTAGACCTCGTGGATGTCGTGCAGGATCTCTTCCTGCTGGGAGGCGGGCAGGGCTTTGATCTTGTCGTAGACGCTGCTGATGCCGTTGTTCGGGTTGACGCCCAGTTCCTTGAACAGGTCGCCGTATTTGTCGAAGACGTCCTTGTAGTAAACGCTGACGGCGTGGCCGAACACGATCGGGTGGGAGACCTTCATCATGGTGGCCTTGACGTGCAGGGACCACATGACGCCGGTTTCTTTGCAGTCTTGCAGGGTCTGTTCGAAGAAGGCGCGCAGTTTCTTGCAGCTCATGAACATGCTGTCGAGCACTTCGCCGTCCTGAAGGGCCAGCTTTTTCTTGAGCTCGACCTGGCCGTCCTTGCCGACGAATTCGATGCGAACGTCACCGGCCTTGGCCATGGTGATGGACTGCTCGCTGGAGAAGAAGTCGCCGCCACGCATGTAGTCGGCGTGGGAGCGGGAGGCCATGCTCCACTTGCCCATGGAGTGAGGGTGCTTGCGGGCGTAGGCCTTGACGGCTGCCGGGGCGCGGCGGTCGGAGTTGCCTTCGCGCAGGACCGGGTTCACGGCGCTGCCCAGCACCTTGGTGTAGCGCGCGCGGATTTCCTTCTCTTCTTCGCTCTGCGGATCTTCAGGGAAATTGGGGACGTTGTAGCCCAGTGCCTGGAGTTCGGCGATGGCGCCCTTCAGCTGCGGTACCGATGCGGAGATGTTCGGCAGCTTGATGATGTTGGCGTCGGCGGCGGTCGCAAGGGTCGCCAGGTAGGCCAGGTCATCCTCGATGCGCTTGTCGGCGGGGAGGGTGTCGGCGAAGGTGGCGAGGATGCGTCCGGCGAGGGAGATGTCGCGGGTCTCCACGTCGATGCCGGCGGAGGCGGCGAATCCCTTGACGATGGGGAGGAGGGAGTAGGTGGCGAGCGCTGGGGCTTCGTCGGTGAAGGTGTAGGTAATCTTCGGACGGTTGGGCATTAACGTTTGACTCTCTTCTATGCTGGACGCGCACAGACTCTCGTAGCGCACCGGTAGATGCAGTCGCTCAAACGGATCTGATGTTGAGCAGTGCCGAGAATTGCCGCGGAGGGGTAATGGAGCGCCAGTAGAGCGTTGCTCGGCCCGATCATGATGGTGGTCTGGCCGCTTCAGGGTCAGTTGAGCCTGGTCCCAGACTGCTCGACCCAGGTGACCATGAGGTCACGGCGCGCAGTGTACCATTCCTTTCGGTTGGCTGGCTCTGGCACGATGTTTCGACTAAGGAAGATATGGTCGATGACCGCCCGTTTGGAGTAGGCTCACGGGCCGCAAGAGCATTCTCAAACCACAATATGGAGCTCAGCATGGGATACCAAAAGATCCAGGTTCCGGCAGTCGGTGACAAAATCACCGTTAACGCGGATATGTCCCTGAACGTACCGAATACCCCCATCATTCCCTTCATCGAGGGCGATGGTATTGGTGTCGACATCAGCCCTGTAATGATCAAGGTCGTGGACGCTGCAGTGTCCAAGGCCTATGGCGGTGAGCGCAAGATCGCATGGATGGAGGTCTATGCCGGCGAGAAGGCCACTCAGGTCTACGATCAGGACACCTGGCTGCCCAAGGAAACCCTGGAGGCCGTGCGCGACTACGTCGTATCCATCAAGGGTCCGCTGACCACGCCGGTGGGCGGTGGCATCCGCTCTCTCAACGTGGCCCTGCGCCAGGAGCTGGATCTTTACGTTTGCCTGCGCCCCGTGCGCTGGTTCGAAGGCGTGCCGAGCCCGGTCAAGAAGCCCGGCGACGTGGACATGGTGATCTTCCGCGAGAACTCCGAGGACATCTATGCGGGTGTCGAATGGAAGGCGGGTAGCCCTGAGGCCGAGAAGGTCATCAAGTTCCTCACCGAGGAAATGGGCGTGAAGAAGATCCGCTTCACCGAGAACTGCGGTATCGGTATCAAGCCTGTTTCCGAGGAAGGCACCAAGCGCCTGGTTCGCAAGGCCCTGCAGTACGCGGTAGACAATGACCGCAGCTCCGTGACCCTTGTGCACAAGGGCAACATCATGAAGTTCACCGAAGGCGCCTTCAAAGAGTGGGGCTACGAGATTGCGCGCCAGGAGTTCGGTGCTGAACTGCTGGATGGCGGGCCGTGGATGCAGTTCAAGAATCCGCGCACCGGCAAGGACATCGTGGTGAAGGACGTCATCGCCGACGCCATGCTGCAGCAGATTCTGCTGCGCCCGGCCGAGTACGACGTGATCGCGACCCTCAACCTCAACGGCGACTACCTGTCCGATGCCCTGGCGGCTGAGGTGGGGGGTATCGGTATTGCTCCGGGCGCCAACCTGTCGGACTCGGTCGCGATGTTCGAAGCAACCCACGGCACTGCGCCGAAGTACGCAGGTCTGGACAAGGTGAACCCGGGCTCGGTGATTCTTTCCGCCGAAATGATGCTCCGCCACATGGGCTGGGGCGAGGCTGCGGACCTGATCATCAAGGGCGTGAACGGTGCCATTGCGGCGAAGACCGTCACCTACGACTTCGAGCGTCTGATGGATGGTGCCAAGCTGCAGTCCTGTTCCGAATTTGGTGACGCCATCATCACGCACATGTAATTGCTAAGGCGTGCAACAAAAAAAGGCCGGTCAAGTTGACCGGCCTTTTTGTTTTCCAGCTTTCAGAGTCAGGCTTCGACGGCGCTGCCTTTGGCAATAGCAACTGCAGCGGTGCCATGGGTATCGCTGGTCGCCGTGACAGGGCTGATATTCACGGCATGCAGACCCTTCGGGCCCTGGATAATGTCGAAGCTTACCGGTTGGCCAGCTTTGAGGGTCTTGTAGCCCTCCATCTGGATCGCCGAGTAATGGGCGAACAGGTCCTCATCTCGGCCTTCAGCGAGGATAAATCCATACCCCTTGGCGTTGTTGAACCACTTGACCTTACCGCTAACCATGCTGATATCCCTCTGCAAAGGACTCCATCACTGGAGTATCATCCACTACGACCCCGCGCCATGCCCGACCGGGCGGACGAAGGTGCGGAACCCTTGATACCCGTAGGTGGGTATCCCTTGTTTGTAACACCCTTTTGCCTTTAGTCAAGGCGATGCGGCGACCGGCTGAGAGGCGGGTCAAACTCCATGGGGCGTTCCTTTCCATCGGCCAAGAAGCTTTTTCCAGCATGCATGCAAGCAGCCAGATTCGACTAACATTCAATCAGGATCGACCCGAGCACATTGGTGGTGGTGATGCCGGCTTGGTGCTCCAGGAAGCCAAGCCGGCTCTGAAAGCGCCATCCATGTACAAGGTTGTGATGTTCAATGATGACTACACGCCGATGGACTTCGTGGTCGAGGTGCTGGAAACCATCTTCAATCTGGATCGTGAAGTGGCGACGCGGGTCATGCTGACCGTCCATACCGAAGGGCGGGCTGTGTGTGGTGTGTATACGCGCGATATTGCTGAAACCAAGGCTATGCAGGTGAATCAATACGCGAGAGAGAGTCAGCATCCGCTGCTCTGTGAGATCGAGAAGGACGGTTAATCCGGCCACTTGGGTATGAGGTGAAGCTATGTTGAACCGCGAGCTCGAAGTCACCCTCAATCTTGCCTTCAAGGAAGCACGCGCAAAACGTCATGAGTTCATGACGGTCGAGCACTTGCTGCTGGCCCTGTTGGACAACGATGCTGCTTCCGCCGTCCTCCGCGCCTGCGGCGCTAATTTGGATAAGCTCCGGCGTGACCTTCAGGAGTTCATCGACTCCACCACGCCGCTGATCCCGCAGCATGATGAGGATCGTGAAACCCAGCCGACGCTTGGCTTTCAGCGCGTCCTGCAGCGTGCGGTCTTCCATGTACAGAGTTCTGGCAAGCGTGAAGTCACCGGGGCCAACGTGCTGGTCGCTATCTTCAGTGAGCAGGAGAGCCAGGCTGTCTTCCTGCTCAAGCAGCAGAGTGTCGCTCGTATCGATGTAGTCAACTACATCGCCCATGGTATCTCCAAGGTGCCTGGGCATGGCGAGCAGCACGAAAGCGAGCAGGAAATGCAGGACGAGGAAGGTGGAGAGTCTTCTTCGGCAGGTCATCCGCTCGACGCTTATGCCAGTAACCTGAATGAGCTTGCTCGCCAAGGGCGCATTGATCCGCTCGTAGGGCGCGAGCAAGAGGTCGAGCGCGTTGCGCAGATATTGGCGCGTCGTCGCAAGAACAACCCGTTGCTGGTCGGTGAGGCTGGTGTTGGTAAGACTGCCATCGCCGAGGGGCTTGCCAAGCGAATCGTGGACAGCCAGGTGCCGGAATTGCTGGCTGATAGTGTCGTCTACTCATTGGATCTCGGTGCGTTGCTGGCCGGGACGAAGTACCGTGGCGACTTCGAGAAGCGCTTCAAGGCGCTGCTGAACGAGCTGCGCAAGCGCCCCCATGCAATCCTGTTCATCGATGAGATTCACACCATCATTGGTGCAGGGGCAGCATCCGGAGGGGTGATGGATGCATCCAATCTTCTCAAGCCTCTTCTGTCTTCGGGTGAGATTCGCTGCATCGGCTCGACGACCTTCCAGGAGTTCCGCGGCATTTTCGAGAAGGATCGGGCGCTAGCTCGGCGCTTCCAGAAAGTTGATGTGGTCGAGCCTTCCGTCGAGGACACCATTGGCATCCTTAAAGGGCTCAAGCCGCGCTTCGAGCAGCACCACCACATCGAGTACAGCGATGAGGCGCTGCGTGCTGCGGCAGAGCTGGCGGCTCGTTACATCAACGATCGGCACATGCCTGACAAGGCCATTGATGTGATCGACGAGGCGGGCGCCTATCAGCGCCTTCAGCCGGAAGAGAAGCGCGTGGCTCGGATCGAAGTGGCTCAGGTGGAAGATATCGTCGCGAAGATCGCACGCATTCCGCCCAAGCATGTCACCAGTTCCGACAAGGAGCTGCTGCGCAATCTCGAACGTGACCTCAAGCTCACCGTCTTCGGTCAGGATGCTGCCATCGATTCGCTGTCAACGGCCATCAAGCTCTCCCGTGCCGGTTTGAAGTCCCCGGACAAGCCGGTCGGTTCCTTCCTGTTCGCCGGTCCTACCGGTGTGGGCAAGACCGAGGTCGCGCGCCAGCTGGCGAAAGCGCTGGGGATCGAACTTGTGCGCTTCGACATGTCCGAATACATGGAGCGGCACACCGTCTCGCGTCTCATCGGTGCGCCTCCCGGCTACGTCGGGTTCGATCAGGGCGGGTTGTTGACCGAGGCCATCACCAAGATGCCCCACTGTGTGCTCCTGCTGGATGAGATCGAGAAGGCGCATCCGGAGGTCTTCAACCTTCTGCTGCAGGTCATGGACCACGGCACTCTCACGGACAACAACGGGCGCAAGGCTGATTTCCGCAACGTGATCGTGATCATGACCACCAACGCGGGCGCCGAGACTGCTGCGCGAGCGTCCATCGGTTTCACCCAGCAGGACCACTCGTCCGATGCGATGGAGGTGATCAAGAAGAGCTTTACGCCCGAGTTCCGCAATCGCCTGGACACCATCATTCAGTTCGGTCGGCTGTCGATGGAGACCATCAAGAGCGTGGTCGACAAATTCCTCACCGAATTGCAGGCCCAGTTGGAGGACAAGCGTGTCCAGCTGGTTGTCAGTGACGAGGCGCGGGAATGGCTCGGGGAGCGCGGCTATGACGTGCAGATGGGGGCTCGCCCCATGGCTCGTCTGATCCAGGACAAGATCAAGCGCCCGTTGGCAGAAGAAATCCTGTTTGGTGAGTTGGCCGATCACGGCGGCGTGGTGCACGTCGATGTGAAGGGTGATGAGCTGGCCTTCGAGTTCGAGACGACGGCCGAGATGGCCTGATAGTCAGGCAAACGAAAAAGCCCGGCGATTGCCGGGCTTTTTTCTGGATCTGATCAGCGAGCGCGGTAGGTGATGCGGCCTTTGCTCAGATCATAGGGAGTCAGCTCGACGCGAACTTTGTCACCGGTCAGGATGCGGATGTAGTTCTTGCGCATCTTGCCGGAAATGTGCGCGGTGACGACGTGCCCGTTTTCCAACTCCACGCGGAACATGGTGTTGGGTAGGGTGTCGACGACAGTGCCTTCCATTTCGAAGCTGTCTTCTTTCGACATGCAGTAGAGCCCTCGGAATCAAAGAATGGCCGGGTGCAATCGGCGCCTGGCAAAAACGGCGTGCATTGTGCCCGAAAATGCCACCGCTCGCCAAGGGCTTCAGGTCAGAGTGACCCAGCGCTGATTCACGAAGAGCTCGATTGGGCGGTACTGGGTCTTGTAATTCATCTTGCGGCAGTTCTTGATCCAGTATCCGAGATAGACCGCCTCAAGGCCCAGGCGGAGGGTTTCGCCGATCTGCCAGAGGATCGCGAAGCGGCCCAGGCTGCGCCGTTCTTCCGAGGGGTCATAGAAGGTGTAAACGGCGGAAAGACCGTTTGGCAGGACGTCGGTGACGGCTACAGCGATGAGGCGTCCCTGCAGGCGGAACTCGAAGAAGCGGCAGAATGAAAGATCGCGGACCAGGAAGGTCGAGAACTGGTCGCGGCTCGGAGGGTACATGTCACCGTCGGCATGGCGTTCCTCGATGTAGCGCACGTAGAGCGCGTAGTACTCCTCCGTGAAGGAGGGTTTCACTCCGCGTACTTCGATGTCCGCGTTCCGCTTGAGGATGCGGCGCTGCTGGCGATCGGGGCTGAACGGTGCGGCAGGAATGCGGGCAGGAATGCAGGCAGTGCAGCGTTGGCAGTGGGGGCGGTACAGGTGGTCTCCGCTGCGGCGGAAACCCATTTCCGAAAGTTCGGCATAGACGTCCACATCCATGGGCTGGCTGGGGTCGAGGAACAGCGTGGTGGCCTGCTCCCCGGGCAGATAGCTGCATGGGTGTGGCTGAGTGGCATAGAACTTCAAACGGGCCAGCTCGGTCATGGCGGAACCTCGGAAAAGCCTTCCGCAAGTGTATGTCAGGGTTGGCGACTCGCCTAGGCAGCGGTCCAGTTGGCGGTGTTCGGCTGGTCGAGGTACAGCTGAAGGTAGCGGGCGTACTCGCTGCGGGGGATGGCGTAGGCGCCCAGACTCTGGAGGTGCGAGGTGGGCATCTGGCAATCGATCAATACGAACCCCCATTTGACGAGGTGGGTGGCCAGCGTGGCGAAGCCGACCTTCGAAGCATTGTCTGCCCGGCTGAACATGGACTCGCCAAAGAACAGCTTGCCAATGGCCAGGCCATAGAGGCCGCCCACCAGTTCACCGTTCAGCCTGACTTCCACCGAGTGGGCAAAGCCCCTCTGGTGCAGCTCGATATAGGCCTGTTGCATGGCGTCGGTGATCCATGTTCCGTCGGCATAGCTGCGAGGGCCTGCGCACCCCTGGATCACGGCTGCGAAGTCCGTGTCGAAGCTCACTTGGAACCTGCCCTGGCGAAGGATTTTCGCCAGGCTGCGTGATACGTGAACTTCGTGGGGGGATAGGACGGTGCGTGGGTCGGGCGACCACCAGAGTGGTGGCTGCCCCTCCTGGAACCAGGGGAAGCAACCGTGGCGATAGGCAGCGAGGAGGCGCTCCGCGCTCAGGTCGCCGCCTGCTGCGAGCAAGCCGTTGGGCTCACGCAGTGCGCGCTCCAGGGGAGGGAAGTCACAGGTGTCGCGATTGAGCCAGGTCAGCATGGAAGGGGAGGGCGGCATGGCCGCCCTGCCTCGTCGTCAGTGGCTGTCGTCGAGGAACTTCTCGGCGTCCAGGGCTGCCATGCAGCCTGCGCCGGCCGAGGTGATTGCCTGGCGATAGACGTGGTCGGCTACGTCGCCGGCGGCAAAGACGCCCTCGATGCTGGTCGCCGTGGCATTGCCCTCTGAGCCACCACGGATCACCAGGTAGCCGTCGCGCATTTCCAGTTGGCCCTGGAAAAGATCAGTGTTCGGTTTGTGGCCGATAGCAATGAATACGCCTGCCAACTGCAGTTCCTGGGTCGTGCCGTCTTTCGTGCTCTTCAGGCGTACGCCGGTAACGCCAGTCTTGTCGCCCAGGACTTCATCCAGGGTCTGGTTCCAGTGCAGGCGGACGTTGCCGTTGGCTGCCTTCTCGAAGAGCTTGTCCTGCAGGATTTTCTCCGAGCGCAGCTTGTCGCGGCGATGGATCAGGTGTACTTCCTTGGCGATGTTGGACAGGTAGAGCGCCTCTTCGACGGCGGTATTGCCGCCGCCAACCACGCAAACAACCTGGTTGCGATAGAAGAAGCCGTCGCAGGTGGCGCAGGCCGAAACCCCCTTGCCGGCAAAGGCTTCCTCGGACGGAAGGCCAAGATACTGGGCGGACGCGCCCGTAGCGATGATCAGTGCGTCGCAGCTGTAGATGCCACTGTCGCCCTTGAGGATGAAGGGGCGTTGCTGCAACTCAGCGGTGTGGATGTGGTCGTAGAGGATCTCGGTGTCGAAGCGCTCGGCATGTTTCTGCATGCGCTCCATCAGTGCGGGGCCGGTAAGCCCTTCGACGTCGCCGGGCCAGTTGTCCACCTCAGTGGTGGTGGTCAGTTGCCCGCCGGGCTGGATGCCGGTGATGACGGTAGGCTTGAGGTTGGCGCGTGCAGCATATACGGCGGCGGTATAACCGGCTGGGCCGGAGCCCAGGATAATCAGACGTGAATGCTTGACGTCGCTCATAAAAAGGCCTCATAAGTCTTTGTCACAAAAGAGAATGCATGCTCCAATTGAGCACTGCGCAAGACGCTGCGGGCTATGCTACACCGAAGCAGGAAGCGTCAGCAAAACGCACCCGTAGCGCCGTGTGCGCTGTGGCGTCCGAGCGTTAAACCCGTACAATGGGCATCCTTTTCGCCCCTGATCGAATCTTGGACGCGCCAATGGCGCAGGAAACCAGGCGTTTGAAGAATTCCACCCCCTCTGCCCAGATTCCAGTCTGGCGACAGCAATTGCACTCCCGCTTGAAAGAGGGAGCGCTGATTGCTCTGGGCGCCCTGTGCCTCTATCTCTGGATGGCGCTCCTCACCTACGACTCCGCCGATCCGGGCTGGACCCACACCAGCAACGTCGAGCAGGTCCAGAATGCTGCCGGTCGCCTGGGTGCCTGGTCTGCTGACATCCTGTTCATGGCGCTGGGCTACTTCGCTTATGTCTTCCCGTTGCTGTTGGGGATAAAGACACTGCAGGTGTTCCGCCATCGTCACCAGCCCATCGACTGGAGCGGCTGGTTGTTCTCCTGGCGGCTGATCGGTCTGGTCTTCCTGGTGCTGGCCGGCGCCGCGCTGGCTGATATCCACTTCCAGGACAGCGTTGGCATGCCGGCTTCTGCCGGTGGCGCGCTGGGTGAGAGCCTGGCTCATCTCTCGGTCAATGCGTTGAACGTGCAGGGCAGTACGCTGCTGTTCTTCGCCCTGTTTCTGTTCGGCCTCACCGTGTTCACCGACCTGTCCTGGTTCAAGGTGATGGACCTGACCGGCAAGATCACCCTCGATCTGGTGGAGTTGATCCAGAGCCTGATCACCCGTTGGTGGAACGCCCGTATGGAGCGCAAGCAACTGGTGGCCAAGCTCCGTGAGGTCGATGACCGTGTCACCGAGGTCGCGGCTCCGGTCGTCAAGGACACCCGCGAGCAGGCCAAGGTCAAGGAGCGGCTGATCGAGCGTGAGGAGTCCCTTGCCAAGCACATGACCGAGCGGGAAAGCCGTCCGGCGCCCACCATCGCGCCGCCGCCACCGCCCAAACCTGCCGAACCCAGCAAGCGCGTCCAGAAGGAAAAGCAGGTCCCGCTGTTCATCGACAGTGCCGTGGAGGGAACCTTGCCGCCCATCTCCCTGCTCGACGCTGCCGAGAAGAAGCAGAAGAGCTTCTCGCCGGAGTCGCTCGAGGCCATGTCGCGCCTGCTGGAGATAAAGCTGAAGGAGTTCGGCGTCGAGGTCATGGTGGAGTCCGTTCACCCGGGCCCGGTGATCACCCGCTTCGAAATCCAGCCGGCGGCCGGTGTCAAGGTCAGCCGCATTTCCAACCTGGCGAAAGACCTGGCGCGATCCCTGGCGGTCATCAGCGTGCGCGTGGTCGAGGTCATTCCCGGCAAGACCACCGTCGGTATCGAGATCCCCAACGAAGACCGGCAGATCGTGCGCTTCTCCGAAGTGCTGTCGTCCACCGAGTACGACGACGCCAAATCGCCGGTCACACTGGCCCTGGGGCATGACATCGGCGGTCGGCCGGTCATCGCCGACCTCGCCAAGATGCCTCACCTGCTGGTGGCCGGTACTACCGGCTCCGGTAAGTCGGTGGGCGTGAACGCCATGATCCTGTCGATTCTCTTCAAGTCCACGCCGGAGCAGGCGCGGATGATCATGATCGACCCCAAGATGCTCGAACTCTCCATCTACGAGGGAATCCCGCACCTGCTCTGTCCTGTGGTGACGGACATGAAGGAGGCGGCCAATGCCCTGCGCTGGAGCGTTGCCGAGATGGAGCGCCGCTACAAGCTGATGGCCGCGATGGGCGTGCGTAACCTGGCGGGCTTCAACCGCAAGGTGAAGGACGCCGAAGAGGCCGGCACACCGCTGCCCGACCCGCTTTATCGTCGCGAGAGCATGGAAGATGAAGCACCCCTGCTGAAGCAGTTGCCCACCATCGTCGTGGTCGTCGACGAATTCGCCGACATGATGATGATCGTCGGCAAGAAGGTTGAAGAGCTCATCGCCCGTATCGCCCAGAAGGCGCGGGCAGCGGGCATCCACCTGATCCTCGCCACCCAGCGTCCGTCGGTGGATGTGATCACCGGCCTGATCAAGGCGAACATCCCCACCCGCATGGCGTTCCAGGTCTCCAGCAAGATCGACTCCCGCACCATCCTCGACCAGGGCGGTGCCGAGCAGCTGCTGGGCCACGGCGACATGCTCTACCTGCCGCCGGGCACCGGCCTGCCTATCCGTGTCCATGGCGCCTTCGTCTCCGACGACGAAGTGCACCGTGTGGTGGAAGCCTGGAAGCTGCGCGGCGCACCCGACTACATCGAAGACATCCTCGCCGGCGTGGAGGAGGGCGGTGGTGCCTCCGGGAGCTTCGAAGGTGGTGAGGGCGGTAGCGAGGGCAGCGAGGATGACCCGCTGTATGACGAAGCTGTACGTTTCGTCACCGAAAGCCGTCGTGCCTCCATCTCGGCAGTCCAGCGCAAGCTGAAGATCGGCTACAACCGCGCTGCCCGGATGATCGAAGCCATGGAGATGGCCGGCGTGGTCACTCCGATGAACTCCAACGGCTCGCGCGACGTGGTCGCTCCCGCGCCGATCCGCGATTAACCCTGAACGGTTCACTCAAGAGGATTCCCATGCGCCTGATCCGCATGCTGCTCGTCGCTGCCCTCGGCTTTGTCGCCTCCCAGGTGCAGGCAGACGACCAGGTGGCCATTTCCCGCCTGACCGAGATGCTCAACAAGGCCCAGACCATCACTGGCCGCTTTTCCCAGCTGACCCTGGACGGCTCCGGCACCCAGCTGCAGGAAACCTCCGGCGAACTCGCGCTCAAGCGTCCCGGTCTGTTCCGCTGGCACACTGATGAGCCCATGGAGCAGCTGCTCGTCTCCAATGGCGAGAAGGTCTGGCTGTATGACCCGGACCTGCAGCAGGTCACCATCCAGACCCTGGACCAGCGCCTGACCCACACCCCGGCCCTGCTGCTGTCCGGTGACGTTTCGAAGATCAGCGAGAACTTCGAGATCACCCACAAGGAAGGCGGTGACGTGGTCGACTTCATCCTCAAGCCCAAGGCCAAGGACACCCTGTTCGACACCCTGCGCCTGTCCTTCCGTAACGGCGTGATCAACGACATGCAACTGATCGACAGCGTCGGCCAGCGCACCAACATCCTGTTTCTCGGGGTGAAGATGAACCAGAAACTCGATGCCGCGCAGTTCGACTTCAAGGTCCCCGAAGGCGCCGACGTCATCCAGGAATAACGGAGCCCACCGCCTCCCATGGACCTGTTCCGCAGCGAACCCCTCGCCCAGCCACTGGCCGCGCGCCTGCGCGCCACCACGCTGGACGAGTACGTCGGGCAGGAGCACCTCCTGGCGCCGGGCAAGCCCCTGCGGGAGGCCCTGGAGCAGGGCGCGCTTCACTCGATGATCTTCTGGGGGCCCCCTGGGGTGGGCAAGACCACCCTGGCCAAGCTCCTGGCCCAGGTCAGCGATGCGCATTTCGAGACCATCTCCGCCGTGCTCTCGGGCGTGAAGGAGATTCGCCAGTCCGTCGAGATGGCCCGCCAGCAGGCCGCTCAATATGGTCGGCGCACCATCCTTTTCGTCGATGAAGTGCACCGCTTCAACAAGTCCCAGCAGGATGCGTTCCTTCCCTACGTGGAAGACGGCACGCTGATCTTCATCGGCGCCACCACCGAGAACCCCTCCTTCGAGCTGAACAACGCGCTGTTGTCCCGTGCTCGGGTCTACGTGCTCAAGAGCCTCGACGAACCGGCGATGCGCCGCCTCGTCGGGCGGGCGCTCAATGAGGAGAAGGGGCTGGGCAAACGCAAGCTGAGCCTCTCCGATGAAGCCTTCTCCATTCTCGTCGCGGCGGCGGATGGCGATGGTCGCAGGCTGCTCAACCTGCTGGAGAACGCTGCTGACCTCGCCGAAGATGGCAGCGAGATCGCCCCCGAATTGCTGCAGAACCTGCTGGGCGACAGTCGCCGGCGGTTCGACAAGGGTGGCGAAGCCTTCTACGACCAGATTTCCGCCTTGCACAAATCCGTGCGCGGCTCCAGTCCCGATGGTGCGCTCTATTGGTACGCGCGGATGATCGATGGCGGTTGCGATCCGCTCTACATCGCCCGCCGTGTGGTGCGCATGGCCAGCGAGGACATTGGCAACGCCGATCCTCGAGCGCTCAGCCTGTGCCTCGCCGCCTGGGATGTGCAGGAGCGCCTCGGCAGCCCCGAAGGCGAGTTGGCCGTGGCCCAGGCCATCGTCTACCTGGCTTGCGCACCCAAGAGCAACGCGGTCTACACGGCCTTCAAGGCTGCCATGCGAGACGTGGCCGAGAACGGTTCTCGCGAGGTGCCGCTGCACCTGCGCAACGCGCCGACCAAGCTGATGAAGCAGCTCGGCTATGGCGACGAATACCGCTACGCCCACGACGAGCCCGACGCCTATGCCGCCGGGGAAGACTACTTCCCCGAAGACCTCGAACCGCGTCGTTACTACGAGCCGGTGCCCCGTGGTCTGGAACTCAAGATCCGCGACAAGCTCGAGCACCTCGCTACGCTCGATGCTCGTAGCCCTAGGAAGAGACGCCCATGACGCCACTGCCTTTGCTGCTCTCCGTCTCCCTGGGCGGCGTTGCCGGCACCCTGCTGCGCTTCACTGCGGCCAATTGGGTTTCGGCGCACTGGCCTCGGCACTTCTACCTCGGTACTCTTGCCGTCAATATCGTCGGCTGCCTGCTCATCGGCATCCTTTACGGCCTGTTCCTGCAGCGGCCGGAGGTGCCGATCGAGCTTCGTGCAGGCTTGATCGTCGGATTTCTCGGCGGCCTGACGACGTTTTCTTCGTTTTCCCTCGACACGTTGCGCCTGCTGGAGAGCGGCCAGGTTCCCCTGGCCCTCGGCTATGCGGCAATCAGCGTGCTGGGTGGTCTGCTTGCGACCTGGGCAGGCCTGACTTTGACCAAATTCTGATAGACGGGAACCTCACATGCTCGACTCCAAACTGGTACGCACCCAGACCCAGGACGTGGCCCAGCGCCTCGCCTCCCGTGGCTTCCAACTGGACGTGGCGCGCCTCGAATCCCTGGAAAACCAGCGCAAGGCCGTGCAGACCCGCACCGAGCAGTTGCAGGCCGAGCGCAATGCCCGCTCCAAGTCCATCGGTCAGGCCAAGCAGCGCGGTGAGGACATTGCACCGTTGCTGGCCGATGTGGACCGCATGGGCGGCGAGCTGGAAGAGGGCAAGCGTGAACTCGACCGTATCCAGGCCGAACTGGATGGCCTGCTTCTGACCATCCCCAACATCCCCCACGAGTCCGTTCCGATGGGCGCGGATGAAGAGGGCAACGTCGAGGTTCGTCGCTGGGGCACCCCGCGAAGCTTCGATTTCGAGATCAAGGACCACGTCGCCCTGGGCGAGCAGCATGGCTGGCTGGACTTCGAAACCGCCGCCAAGCTCTCCGGTGCCCGCTTCGCCCTGCTGCGCGGCCCTATCGCTCGCCTGCACCGTGCCCTGGCTCAGTTCATGATCAACCTGCACACCGGTGATCATGGCTACGAAGAGGCCTACACCCCCTACCTGGTCCAGGCTCCTGCGCTACAGGGCACTGGCCAACTGCCGAAGTTCGAGGAAGACCTGTTCAAGATCAGCCGCGAGAACGAGGCCGACTTCTACCTTATCCCCACTGCCGAAGTGTCCCTGACCAACATCGTGGCGGGCGAGATTCTCGACGCCAAGCAACTGCCGCTGAAGTTCGTCGCCCACACCCCGTGCTTCCGCAGCGAGGCGGGCGCATCCGGTCGAGACACCCGCGGCATGATCCGCCAGCACCAGTTCGACAAGGTCGAGATGGTGCAGATCGTCGAGCCGTCCAAGTCCTTCGAGGCCCTGGAGTCCATGACAGGCAATGCCGAGCGCGTGTTGCAACTGCTGGAGCTGCCATACCGCGTGCTCGCCCTGTGCACCGGTGACATGGGCTTCTCCGCCACCAAGACCTACGACCTCGAAGTCTGGGTGCCGAGCCAGGACAAGTACCGCGAGATTTCCTCCTGCTCCAACTGCGGTGACTTCCAGGCCCGCCGCATGCAGGCGCGCTACCGCAACCCGGAAACCGGCAAGCCGGAGCTGGTCCACACCCTCAACGGCTCCGGCCTGGCCGTAGGCCGGACCCTGGTGGCGGTGCTGGAGAACTACCAGCAGGCGGACGGCAGCATTCGCGTGCCCGAGGTGCTCAAACCCTACATGGGCGGCATCGACATCATCGGCTGATTGCCTGCGCCCGCACCGGCGCCTGCCAGCCTGTCCAGCCCGCGTCTCGGCCTCTGCCGACGCGGGCTGTTTCTTCCCGATTCACCCAGGACTTATCCATGGATTTCCTACCGCTGTTCCACAACCTCCAGGGTCGTCATGTGCTTGTCGTCGGGGGCGGAGAAATCGCCCTGCGCAAGGCGCGCCTGCTGGCGGACGCCGGCGCCTGCCTGCGGGTGGTGGCGCCGGAGATCGACAGCCAACTGGTGGCATTGGTCGAGCAGTCCCATGGGCTGGTGCATCGCCGAGGGTACGCCTCGGGTGATCTGGAGGGTGCGGTACTGGCCATTGCCGCCACCGATGACGAGCCGCTCAACGCGCAGATTTCCCGCGATGCCCAGGCGCGTGGCGTGCCGGTCAACGTGGTGGATGCGCCGGCCCTGTGCAGCGTGATCTTCCCTGCCATCGTCGACCGCTCGCCGCTGATCGTCGCGGTGTCCAGTGCGGGGGATGCGCCCGTCCTGGCCCGGCTGATCCGCGCCAAGATCGAGACCTGGATCCCGTCTGCCTATGGCCAGTTGGCCGGCCTGGCCAAGCGCTTCCGCCAGCAGGTCAAGCAACTGTTCCCCGACGTGCAGCAGCGCCGGGTGTTCTGGGAGGACGTCTTCCAGGGGCCGATCGCCGAGCGCGTGCTCTCTGGGCAGCCTGCCGAAGCCGAGCGAATGCTTGCCGAGCGGGTCGCGGGCGGTGTGCCCAAGCCTCTGGGCGAGGTGTACCTGGTGGGGGCTGGCCCGGGCGATCCGGACCTGCTCACCTTCCGCGCCCTGCGGCTGATGCAGCAGGCGGATGTGGTGCTTTACGACCGCCTGGTGGCCGAGCCCATCATCGAGATGTGCCGGCGTGACGCCGAGCGGATCTACGTGGGCAAGCGCCGTGCGGACCACGCAGTCCCCCAGGACCAGATCAACCGCCTGCTCATCGACCTGGCCAAGCAGGGCAAGCGGGTGCTGCGGCTGAAAGGCGGCGACCCGTTCATCTTCGGCCGGGGTGGCGAGGAGATCGGCGAACTCGCGGCCCATGGCATCCCCTTCCAGGTGGTGCCGGGCATCACCGCTGCCTCCGGTTGCGCCGCTTACGCCGGCATCCCGCTGACCCATCGTGACCATGCCCAGTCGGTGCGCTTCGTCACCGGGCACCTGAAGGACGGCAGCAGCGACCTGCCCTGGGCTGACCTGACTTCGCCCGGCCAGACGCTGGTGTTCTACATGGGGTTGGTGGGGCTGCCCATCATCTGCGAGCAGCTGGTGCGCCATGGCCGCTCAGCGGATACACCGGCTGCGCTTGTGCAGCAGGGCACCACCCGCAACCAGCGGGTGTTCACCGGCACCTTGGGCAGTCTGCCGCAACTGGTGGCCGAGCACGACGTCCACGCGCCGACGCTGGTGATCGTCGGCGAGGTGGTCAAACTGCGTGATCAGCTTGCCTGGTTCGAAGGCGCTCAGGCGGACTGAGCGATGCCGCGCCCTGGCAGATGAGCGCGAGCGTGGGCACTCAGCAGGTCGAGTTCGGGACCGAGGGGGATGATCCCGGTCGGATTGATGGTCCGGTGGCTTGCGTAGTAGTGGCCCTTGATATGGGTGAGGTCCACCGTCTCCGCAATCCCCGGCCATTGGTACAGCTCCCGCAACCAGCCTGAAAGATTGGGATAGTCCGCCAGGCGCTTGAGGTTGCACTTGAAGTGCCCGTGGTAGACCGCGTCGAAGCGGATCAGGGTGGTGAACAGCCGCCAATCGGCCTCGGTGAGGTGCTGGTCCGCCAGGTAGCGGGACTCAGCCAGTCGCGCCTCCAGGGCATCCAGCTCCCCGAACAGCGTCGTCACCGCCTCTTCATAGGCCGCCTGGGTGGTGGCGAACCCGGCCCGGTAGACACCGTTGTTCACCGTCGGGTAGATGCGCTCGTTCCAAGCGTCGATATCGGCCCGCAGCGGGGCAGGGTAGAGATCGAGCGCGTTGCCGGTCAGTTCATCGAAGGCGCTGTTGAACATCCGGATGATCTCGGATGACTCGTTGCTGACGATCCGCTGCTGCTGCGTGTCCCAGAGTACCGGCACGGTCACTCGGCCGCTGTAGGTCGGGTCTTCCCGGGTATAGAGCTGGTGCAGGAAATCCAGGCCATGGAGCGCGTCGCCGGTTGAGCCCTGTGCCCGTTCGAAGGTCCAGCCGTTTTCCCGCATCAGCCAGCTCACCACCGATACGCCGACCAGCGACTCCAGCCCTTTCAGGCGACGCACGATCAGGGTGCGGTGAGCCCAGGGGCACGCCAGGGATATGTAGAGGTGATAGCGCCCGGCCTCCGCCTTGAAGCCGCCGACACCACTCGGGCCTGGCTCTCCGTCACGGGTGATCCAGTTGCGGCGCCGGGCGTCCTCGCGCTTGAAACGCCCATCTCCGGACGTGTCGTACCAGGTGTCGTGCCATGTGCCGTCGACCAGTAATCCCATTGTCCTGACCTCGTTGAAATGCGAGGCGCCAGTCTAGAGGCGATGAGGCGGGCAGAGGGATGAAGAATCCGGGTTCAGGTTATCGACGGTATCGATGGATTGCGCTGCGCCCACAGTCGCTCGGCCTCGGCAAATGCTGCGTCCCGGTCGTAGCCCAGGCCGCGCAGGGCGAGCGCCATGGTGGCCGTGACAGCCAACTGGCCGTAGCTGTCGTCCCGGCTTCCGTGCCATAGGTCCAGCAACTGATCGACGGCCAGGCGCTCAGGCTTCACATGACGCAGTGCGGACAGCGCCGGCCATTCCTCGTCCCATACCTCGTCATCGCGGGTGCCGAACAGGGTGCAGGCGCTATCGGGGTTGACCTCGATCTCGCCGCCTTCGCCCTTGATCACCACCGAGGTGTCGCCCAGCAGGCGGCTCGCCTCGCGATGCACGGCCTGGTAGCCCGGGTGGAAGATGCTCTGCAGGCCGCAGCGGGCCTGGAGCGGGTTCAGCACGCGCGCGAGTGAGTGGATGGGCGAGCGCAGCCCGAGCACGTTGCGCAGGTCGATCATCCGTTGCAGGCGCGGCGCCCAGGCCCCCAGGGAAATGAAGGCGATGTTGTAACGGGCCAGTGCGGCTTCGACAGCCGACCAGTCTGCGCAGTCGGGAATGCCCAGGCACTCCAGGTACTGTTCCGTATAGACCCGCCCGGCCGTGTGCAGGCCGCCACCGTGCAGCAGGATGCGGTACCCACCCTGGGCCAGGGCCTTGGCCGCCAGGAGGAACCAGGGGTGATGGCGTTTCTTGCCCGCATAGCTGGGCCAATCCAGGTCGATTGGCAGGCGAGGGGCGTCATTGCGTGCACGAAAGGCTTCGGTGAAACCCGCCAGTTCTTCGGCGCTTTCCTCCTTGTGCCGCAGCAGCATCAGGAAGGCGCCGAGCTGGGCCTCTTCCACTTCGCCGTCCAGCAGCATGCCCATGGCATCGCGAGCCTCTTCCCGGGTCAGGCCACGGGCGCCGCGTTTGCCTTTGCCGAGGATGCGGACGAACTGGGCGAACGGGTGTTCAGTCGGGGCTGCGGGCGTCATAGGCAATTCGTCGGTCGGGGCAGGCCGGCGAGCTTGGCGGCAAGCTTGGCAGGAGCGCCCTTGAAGAGGTGATTGAGGTGCAGGCTGTTGCCCTTTTCCGGGCCTAGTTTCTGAGCGACGTACTTGATCAGCGGGCGATTGGCCGGTGACAACTGGAACTCGTCGTAGAAGGCGCGCAACAGTTCGAGGATTTCCCAATGGGCTGGTGTCAGTACCAGTTCCTCCCTGCGGGCCAGCGCTTCGGCGACGGCCGGGCTCCAGTCGGAGAGGTTTTCCAGGTAGCCGTCCTTGTCCAGTGCAAGGTTGCGGCCGTCATGCTCCAGGGTGTTCATAGCCAGCTGTTCACCTTGTCGTAGTCCAGGCACAGCGCCACGAAGCGCGGGTAGTCCAAGGCGGTGCAATGGCTGGGGAGGTCGTTCAGGGCGCGGGCCAGGATGTCTTCCTCCAGAGCGAGCAGCGCCACCTGGGCAGGGAGCTGGTCCAGCTTCAGCCTGGGGGCGGAGCCTTGGCGCAGGGCCTGGACTGCCTCACCCGTCAGCAGCAGGGCATCGCCCGGGCCGAGCACGCGCAGGCAACTGGCAAAGCGGCTGTCGCCGAACGGTGAGTGGGAAAGGATATGCAGCGTACTCATCAGAGGGTCACCACCAGGTCATGGCGTGCGATGAGGGCGCGCAGCGCCTCGTCGTCCAGTGGCTGGGCAGGCAGAGCCAGGTGCGAAGCATCCAGTCCGCGTTCCTGCAGGCTGTAGGTGCAGGCGAACAGATCCTCGATCCCGAACAGCGGCAAGGCCTGCAGGTTGGCGCTGAGGTCTTTCTGCTGAATATGGTGGGGCGCCTGGTCAGGCGTTAGTTGGAAGACGCCGTCATCCATGAACAGCATGGCCAGCGGCAGATCGAAGGCACCACCGGCCAGCGCGATATCCAGCGCCTCGCGGGCGCTGGGGCCAGAGCCTGGCGCGCGACGGCTGATGATGAGCATGGACTTGACCATCAGTCCTCCCCGAAGCAGACCAGCCGGTCTGCCAGTTGAGCGGCTTCGTGCAACTGCCCGAGGCCCGAAAGTGACCACTCATCCGCCAGGTTGGCCGCCTCTCGGCCGTACCGCGCCGCCTCCTCGGCATTCAGCACGCCCCGGCGCAACGCAGCGGCGATACACACCACGCCGTCCAGTTGATGAGCAGCGACCAGCGCCTGCCATTCCCGCGCCGTATCGGTTTCATCCTGCGGTGCGACGATGTTGGCCGAGGCGCTGTGCACGCCGTCCTGGTAGAGGAACAGCCGCACCACTTCATGGCCGGCCGCGAGCACGGCTTCGGTGAAGCGCAGCGCCCGGCGAGAGGCTGGCGAGTGGGGCGGGGAGAAGAGGGCGATAGCGAATTTCATGGAGCAGATCGTCTTGAATGCAGGGCGCCATGATAAGGCTTGGGCCGTCGTTTTGCAGGCAAGAAAAAGCCCGCCGAAGCGGGCTTTCCTTGAGGCTGCTGGATCAGTCGTCGCCGCTCATCACACCAATGATTTGCAGCAGGCTGACGAACAGGTTGTAGATCGACACGTACAGGCTGATGGTTGCCATGATGTAGTTGCGCTCGCCGCCGTGGATGATCGCGCTGGTCTGGAACAGGATGCAGACCGAGGAGAACACCACGAAGCCAGCGCTGATCGCCAGTTGCAGGCCGCTGATGTCGAAGAAGAAGCTGGCCAGCATGGCGCCGATCAGGACGAAGAACCCGGCGGTGATGAAACCGCCCAGGAAGCTCATGTCCTTGCGGGTGGTCAGCACATAGGCCGACAGGCCGAAGAACACCAGCGCCGTCATGGCGAACGCCGAGGCCACCACTTCACCGCCGTTGGGCATGCCCAGGTAGCGGTTGAGGATGGGGCCGAGGGTGTAGCCCATGAAGCCGGTCAGGGCGAAGGTGGACAGCAGGCCCCAGGCGGAATTGCGCAGCTTCACGGTCAGGAAGAACAGACCGTAGAAGCCCAACAGCACCACGAAGATGCTAGGGTAGCCGACGCGCATTTGCTGCGCGACGTAGGCGACCAGGCCGCTGAAGGCCAGGGTCAGCGCCAGAAGGCCATAGGTGTTGCGCAGCACCCGGCTGACTTCGAGGTCGCCGGCCTGCGCCTGGCTGATTGCGTAATCGTGATCGCTCATTTGCATGACTCCTGCAAGGTTGTATGGTCCGTGACCGCAGTCGGGCGAAATGATAACAGAGCACACGAACGTCCCACGTGACAGAGTTTGACAGCGTGTTGCGTTCGGGTACTATTGCCGCCCGCAAATGCGGAAGTGTGGCCGAGTGGTTGAAGGCAGCGGTCTTGAAAACCGCCGATGGGAAACTGTCCGTGAGTTCGAATCTCACCGCTTCCGCCATATTCAAAGCCCTGATTTATCAGGGCTTTTTCATTTTCTGGCGCCGGCTGACGCTCGCCGGCAGGCTGTGAGAATCAGGGCGAGTCCCAGAATAAATGGGGTGCAGTCCCAAAACTCACAGCTATTTTGCCGGCTTGGCGATCGCTCCTCGCCTGACGTAGACGGTCTTCGTGATCTCCTCTTCAGTGTGTCCCAGGAGGCGGCTGGCCTCCTTCAGGTCGTTGATTTCGGTCGCGGCCTTCGGCCTGATGTCCTTGAACTGGAATTCACGGATCAGCGCCCCCAGCTCCGGGTCACCGGCTTCGATCGCAGCTTTCTGAGCGGCCTCCCGTGCCGCCTCCCACCGGTCCCTCAACATGCTCGGGCTGACGTGCCGCCCTCTGTCGCTGAGGATCAGGTACGGGCTGCCGAAGCCTTCATTGCGCGCCAGGATTCGGGCCACCAGCACGCCCAGACTTGTCAGCACCCCGTCGATCTTCATCAACACGCGCACCTTGTGGCCCGTCTTCCCTTGCTTGACCTCGAAGTAGTCGCCGTCGATGTCGGTTTTCCGCATCATGATGACGTCTGCCGGGCGCTGTCCGGTGAGATAGGCGAGGTCCATTGCGTCCCGGAGCTCGGGAACAGCCCTGGCATACACCGCATCCCACACCGCGTCCTTGGCGTAGTAGTCCCGAGGTTTCTCCCTGTTCTTGCGCACCCCGCGGCAGGGGTTCTCCTTCGTCGTGAGCCCCCATTCCCGGGCGATGTTGAACACATGCGAAAGCGTCGCGATCTCCCTGTTGGCGCGGACTTTTGCTGATCGGCCGTCTCGGTACTGGGCGATCATCGCCGGGGTCAGCGCGTCGATCGGAGCCTCATCGAATACGATCCGGAGCTGCTTGATCTCCTTCTTGTTGTCCTCCTGCGTGCGGGGCGCCTTCTTCGGCACGATGTCCCGGAGGTAGCGATCGAAGATCGCGCCCATGATGCGTAGATCCTTGGGCTTCTCGGTGGCCTCGAACTCGGCCCACTTGATGCGGGCCATGTCCAGGTCGTTGCCGAGAAACACGTCTTTGCCGTCTGAGCCGCGGTAGTAGTAGGCGACCCAGACATCTCCATTCTTCCGCTTGCGCCGCCGGACATAGAGGTTCGGCGGCAGCTTGCGGTTCTCTCTGTTGCGGGGGCGCATTTCAATTCATCCGTGTGAAGTCGGGAGTCCAGGCGGGCGTCGGCAGGGGCGGCGGCTGCAGTCCATTGACGACCTGGACCAGACCGAGCTTCATGCGCGCGTACTGGCGCCCCACCAGGGGGCGTCCGCCACGGCTCTCGACGAAATGCCAGTGGCGTTCTCGAAGCCAGCGGCGCTGCCAGCCGCGGGCCTTGTAGCCGGTAATCTCGGCCAACTCTTCGTCGGACAGGATTTCGCTTTCCATGGGAGGTCCTCCCCGCCGGCATGGCCGGCGGGTTGCTATGGGATGGGGGTTACTTGGTGGGCTTCTTGCGGCGCGCCTGTGCGAGGCTCTTGGAGCACTCGGCCACGCCATTCGCTACGTCTTCGGGGAGGATCGCCGTCATGCAGTGGGGACAGAGCGGCGCTGTGTCACGCTTGCGCCATGCTGCATCCATGGCCTTTGCGGCCCGGCTGATGATCCTGAATTTCTCTACCTCTTCCAGCTCGCGCCGGCGGCGATCGATCTCGGCTTTCGCCCGCTGGAATACGCCAACCACGGACAGGAAGGCGTCGAACGCTTCAACCTCCTGCTCGCAGTCCTGGCACCAGACGCGGCGCTCCTTGTCGTCGTAGACCAACTGGCGATGCCGGCATGACGACAGCGGACGCCTGGTCAGACCTCTGGCGACGCGAAGATCCTCGATCTGCACGACCTTCGGGCCGTAGAGGTATTCCTGGGGTTCAATCGGTGGTCCGGCCATTACACCACCCCGTCCGTCTTGGTGGTGAGAAGCACCTCGGCTGCCAGTTCATCCCATGCTGAGAATCCCTGGCTGCCAAGTATCGCCGCAACTCGCTCCAACAACTCCTTCGGCACGCTCACCGCTTCCGCGACCCGAGCGCAGCGGACTTCCAGGATGGCCATAACCAGGTCTCGCTCAGCCTTCAGGACGTCGTGTTCGTCCAGCAGCTTGATCACCGTCTCCGGCGACAGCTCTTTCAGCAGTGCCTGGTCTCGTCTCAGCAGGCCGGCCTCTTCAATAGTGCCTTCCCACCCGTAGGAACGGATGATCTCGTCGCGGCACTCAATAGCGAGCGCGCGTAGCTTGTTTCTGTTCACATCGCTCATCGGTCGTTCTCCTGGCTCGGCGCTGCCGACTGCAGTTTCTTCGTCAGCTCTTCCAGAGCGGCCCGCGCCGTCATGGCCACAGCTTTAGCGATTGGCTCGGTCTGGGCGCAGTAGGCTATGGCGGTGTAGCCAGCGTCGTATTCCGGCAGCAGCTCGATGCGGTGCTGGTCGATCATGTTTAGGAGATCAGCTTCATCCCTCTGCTGTTCGGATGC
Organism: Pseudomonas sp. ENNP23; assembly: GCF_001728945.1. Taxonomy (NCBI): domain Bacteria; kingdom Pseudomonadati; phylum Pseudomonadota; class Gammaproteobacteria; order Pseudomonadales; family Pseudomonadaceae; genus Pseudomonas; species Pseudomonas sp. ENNP23. The sequence continues at coordinate 26,188 of NZ_LYSP01000016.1, read as the reverse complement.
AGGCCGGCTCTGGCGACGCTGCTGGCATGCCACGCACTCAGCCTTCAGGTATCCGCCCATCTCGGAGCCATTGCGGACGGCCGCCGTGTTCTTAGCGGTCGCGTACACACACGTGCATTCATGGGGTTGCTGTTCGGATGCAGGCGGGGTGGGGGCTTCTGCGAGCATGGCGTCGTACTGCTCAATCACCCGTGCATGAGCGCTTCGATCTGGCTGGCCTAGGGACGCCTCATAGCCGGCCTCGACCATCTCAATGGTCGGCTTGAGAGGGGCCAGCTTCCACCCCTCCGGCACCCCAGCAGCAGGCGGCTCTTTTGCCGGGATAGCTGCATCGCAGTTCTCGCACATGCCAGAGCCCGCAATGAACCCAGCGCCGTAGCTGTCGTGCGGGTACTCGTCGCCGCACATGCAACGGACGTTAGTTAGCTTGACAGGCACAGCAGCAGGCGGGGCGGAGAGCGCGGCGCGGGCGCTCCATGCGGCCCAGGTGTAGCGGTTGAACGGCCCATCCCAGTCCATCGGGATACGCGCGGGCATCCCGAGTTGCTGCCTGATCCAGCGCTCGCACGCTGCCCGCTCATCCTCGACATGGGCAGGGGAGAGGGTGGCGGACAGCGCATCGAACGCCTCCAGAGCCCAGGCCTGCAAAGCTTCCACCTCCTGCTGGCCGTAGTTGCTGAAGTTGATTTCGGGGAAGCGGCTCAGCAGCTCGCCGGGCTTCGCGGTCTTGTCAGTCACGGCCTTTCCTCCTGCTTCTGAATGTGGTTCAGCGCCTGCTGGACGGCCTCGACGATGCGGGCCAGATATAGGCGCTTCGGGTGTTCAACCATCGCGTGGTCGCTGACGGCGTAGTGCCATTCCTCGCCGAAGAGCTGGGTCAGCAGCTCGCCGGCGTCCTCGCTGTACGTCAGGGCCTCCGCGCTGGAGAACTGCGACAGGATCGCGGCCTCGTCGTACAGCCTCCGGGCGTCCTCGCGGTCCAGCGGCATGCACTCCCACCGGCTGGTGCGCCCGCGCCGGCAGTCAAGAACGCAACGCCGGGCAGCGGTGCGCAGCGCGGAGCCGTCGAAAACCGCGCGATCAATCTCGGCGCCGCGGGCCAGGCAGCCCACCAGGTAGTCCACGCTGCAGGTGGTGAAGAACTGGACCAGCATCTGGTTGCCCATGCCGCCCCAGTAGGCCGACCACGACTCGCGCCAGCACTCAATCGTGATCTGCCCGGCGCGGGTGATGTAGCCGGTGGCCTCGGGCAGCGGCACCGGCCGGCCGCCGAGGTCTTCCAGGAACACCGAAACCGTGTCCAGATCCGGGACCTCGGTGATCGTCAGCTTCTGGACCTGTGTTGCTTCGACCTTCATGCGGCGATCCTCCGGAACTCGACGACCCAGACCCAGGGGTTGGCCGCCCAAGACTCGGCGCCGTTGATGGACTCCCACAGGTCATGGAAGCGCTGGCGCGCGTAGCCGGGGATTGAGGTGTTGGTCTGGTCGACCCCTTCAGCCAGGGCCTGCTCATCGCTGATGTCCTGCAGCCGCTCGACGCGCACCGCGATGATCTCCAGCAGGATGCGGGAGGCCCAGCGGGGCATGTGGATACTTGGTCTGGCGCGCCAAACTCGATGCGGGTCAGCCGCGGCGTATGAACCGTTTCGGAGTCCGTTCGGGTAGTGACGGTTCGGCTCGTTTGGCGGCTCTCCATCTGCCCTGAAGTGAATCCGCTTTGACCCAACCCAGTGGTCGCAGTCACCTTCTGGATATGCAGATGTCCATTCGCCTGCCTGCCAGAAACCTTCCCGCACCCATAGACGGTCGCCTGGCTGGCCGTATGGGCAGTGCGGTAGGGCTGCATATGGCCGAGTCCCGTCTGGCAGCCACCAGTCATGCGTATGGCGCTCGTGTCTCGGAGTTTCGGCAGTCCTCACGGACCATGGCCCCTCGTTGTACTGGGGCTTCACGATGCGCCGCGTGACGGTTTTCTCGCCGCTGTGGATGGCGCGGACCATGGGACCGGCGAACAGGATCGGACGCTCACGCATGGCACACCTCCGCGCGGTGCTGACGCGGGGCCAAGATCTTGGAGGCCAGGACTACCTCCATTCCGCACTGCACCGCGCAGGCATGTTCCAGGGTGGCGCCGGATGAAGAAGTCCAGCCCGGCAGCATGGCCACCGCATCGCAGGTCATGAGCGCCTGGATATCGCGGCGCATGCAGACCGCACGGGAATCGGTGGGCTCATTCAGCTCGGCGGGGTTGACCACGTCGTAGCCCAGGGCGCGGAGGCGGGCGGCCTCAAGGTGGAAGCGGGGGTAGTTGAAGTTCGGCAGGCCCGTCATCGGGCCGCTGAGGTAGATGCGTTGCACGGGGATACCCTCCGGCGCAGTGCGCAGAGTCAGGTGATGGGGTAGGGGGCGGTGTTACTGGTCCGGCGCAGGAGCCGGCGGGCGACAGCGGAGGCAGGTACAGGTGCCAACCCGCAGGCCGGTGGTGCGGCAGTAGATCGGGGCGTTCATTGCTGCTGGCCACCTCGCCGGACTTCGCTGCGGAGAGATCCGCAGTAGTTGGCCTGGCGGAACTCCGTGCAGATCACCACCGTGTCCACGCCGTCCTGGCGGTAGACCGGCATCGTGTGGAACGGCAAGCTGCTGCAGTCGTTGTGGCATTCCGTGCAGTTCTGGCAGCGCGCCCGGCGCGGGTAGTAGTGGATCTGGCTTTTGCGGGTGGTCATCTCTCACTCCGAAAAGAGGTCAGCCCCTGGTCGCTTGGCCCGGGGCATCGGCAGTTGCTGGCGGGGGAAGAAGTCGCGGCGAGCCCTCAGCCAGGCCTTGTAGGGCCAGCCTGAGCGCTTCTGCCACGGGTAGCTGTCGTCTATTGCCCGGGCCCTGGCCATGGCATCCAAGCCGTCGGCCAGGGCCTGCTGGTGCACCTGGTGCATGTGCTGCCAGGCTCTGTCGTACCAGCTCATGCTGCACCCAACTGGCGCAGCAAGCGCCGGCCGATCCAGCGCACCACCGGAACTGCCTTGCTGTTGCCGATGGCCTTGTAGCGAGGCCCGTCTGGGCATTCCTCTGCAGGTCGTCCACGCCAGGGGATCAGCGTGTAGTCGTCGGGGAAGCCCTGCAGGCGCTCGCACTCGCGCGGGGTGAGGCGGCGGACTTGCGAGCCAATCATGGCGGTTGCGCCGGGAATTCCCGTATCAAGTGGGCCAGCTATAGGTCGGTACTGAAGAACATCGGATTGGCGGGCATCAAGGGCATGAGCTACCAACAGCCCGGCATGGGCGTCCTGTTGGGTCGCGCTTCCGGCGGCTTTGGTGCCGGCGTTGAGGGTGCCGGCTATCAGGTTCACCGGGTTGCAGTCGTTGCCGGCGGGTATGCCGCCGTTCTTCCCGTACTGGGCGGTCAAGGTCGCGGCCACTGCTGGGATGTCGTCGTAGCTGTAGCCCCCGGCCTTGCGCCCACCACCTGCAAGAGTCGGGGCTACCACGAAAGTCTCGGCGTCCAAGTCGTAACGCCCGCCGGGATGCGCGGTAACGGCCGTGCTTACGTCGGTTGGGTTGCAGTTCTTTCCACCCCCGAATGCTTGGGTGGAGGCCCGCCCCGCTTCCTGTCGTCCTGGGTCTCCGCCGTCGCCATGAGTGCCGCATGCAGTGCGTCGGGCAACTTCTTCCGCCGCGCCTCGGCTCGGCGCAGAATCCCGACGCACGCCGCCTGACTCAAAAAGTACCGCTGCGGGATCGAATCCGTTTCGAGCACTTGCGACAACGAACACACGGCGGCGTCGTTGGGCCAGGCCGAAATATTGGGCATCCAGCACCCGCCATGCGGCTGCTCTGCGGGGACCATACACACAACCAGCGTCCGTCCATTTTCCCCCTGACGGCTGGAGCGCATCGGATTCGCCCACCAGGGCCCCGAGGAAGCATCCGAACGCATTGCCTTTGTCGGAGAGGACACCAGGGACGTTTTCCCAGAGGACGACGCATTCGTCTCCGGCGGGGCGAACATGGTCAATTGCATCTGCAAGCTCCACGAATTTGATGGTTAGGGCGCCTCGCTCGCCGGCGAGGCCCTTGCGCATGCCCGCGACCGAGAAATCCTGGCATGGGGTGCCGCCGACCAAGATCAGCGGCGCGGCGATGTTGCCCAGCAGGACCTCGCGGGCCAGCTTGGTCATGTCGCCCAGGTTGGGAACGTCGGGCCAGCGGTGAGCCAGCACGGCAGAAGGGAAGGGCTCTATCTCGGCGAACCAGCGGGGGGTGAACCCCAGGCATTCCCATGCCATGGACGCGGCTTCAATGCCGCTGCAGATTGACCCGTAGTCGATGGCGCACGTCATGCGGCGGATTCCCTCTCTTCGGCCTCGATCAGCGAGAAGAGGTCAGGCATGGCTACTTCCCGAGAGATCGCGGCGCAGTAGGCCGCCATGTCCAGGAAGTAGGCCGGGGACAGCTCGCAGGCCCGGCCGTAGCGGCCGAGCTTTACGGCGCGGTAGGGGGTGGTGCCGATGCCGCCGAAGGGGTCGTAGACCACTTCGCCGCGCATCGTGTACTGCTCGATCGCGCGGTCGACGATGTCGAACTGGAGCGGGCAGATGTGCTGCTCGCGGCCCTTGGCCGCCTGGGTGCTGTTCAGCGTCAGCATCCGGGTGATGTCGGTCCAGACATCGGGATGCCAGCTCTGAGGCTGCAGGAGCATGAAGCTGCTGGGCAGCCAGCCGGAGTCGGCGACGTGCTCGGCGATGGTCACGTCGTGGCGGAAGTCGTAGACCTCCTGCAGGCTGTGGGCCTTGAAGCGCTGGAAGATCGCGGCCTGATCCAGGCCGTCGAGATCCTGCGGCATCAGCGGGCGGTTTCCGCTGGAGCGGGTGAACCCGTGGGCGTCGAACTGCCAGCGCGGGCGCGTGTACGCCTCCTTGCTCTTCACCACGGGCACGTCGGCGTAGCCGTTGCTGCGGTCGGTCGGGGGCTTGCGGAAGATCAGCAGGTACTCCGGCATGCCTGCGCCCTGGCGGCTGCCGTCCTTGCACTGCTCGGTCCAGCCCAGGCGGTAGGTCTGGGCGTTCTCGCGCACCACGTCCGTGACGATGGTCTTGCGCGCCAGAAAGCCGAAGCCGTGCTTGCGGAAGGCGGCCACGCACTCATCGCTGAAGGGCTGCACCACCTGGAAGCCCATGCCCGAGATCCCGCTGGGGGTGATCCGGTCCTTCACGTGGATCGCGGCGACGCGCCCGGGTTGAAGTACTCGGTACAGCTCGGGGATCAGGTAGTCCATCTGGGACCAGAAGTGCTCGCTGTCGTCGGTGTGGCCGAAGTCGTTGTAGCTGGGCGAGTACTCGTACTGGTTGCCGAAGGGGATGCTGGTCAGGACCAGGTGCACGCTGTCGCTCTGCATGCGCTGGGTCTCCAGCACACAGTCGTTGTTCACCACGGTGTAGTGCTCGCCCTTCGCCTCGACGCGCTCGACGCCGAGAGAGCGGGCCAACTGCTGGGCCATGGCGGCATGCGCCAGGCCGAAGTCGCGGATGATCTTGGTCATACGTTCTGCCTGCAGGTTGTGCTGCTGCCACTTGCGTTCGAGCTGGCGGCGGATGTCGCGCTCGGCCTCGGTGTAGATGAGGTCGATGCGCACGCGGTGCTGCTGGCCGAACCGCTGGATGCGGTGCACGGCCTGGATGAAGTCGCGGAACTTGAAGCCGATGCCGAGGAAGACGGCCTGGTGGCAGTGCCGCTGGAAGTTGCAGCCGGCGCCGGCGATGACGGGCTTGGCGGCCAGCTCGGGGAATTTTCCGTCGCTGAAGTCGACGATCAGCTGCTCGCGCTCGTCCAGGACCTGGGAGCCGTAGACGCTGACGACGCCCGGGATCGCGGCCTCGATGGCGTGGCGCTCTGCTTCGAGGTCGTGCCAGATGATCCGGTGGGCGTCCGGCGCTTCGGCGCGGATCTGCTGCAGGCGCTCGATTCGGTCCGGCAGGCTGTCGCGCTTCACCTTGGATGCGTCCTGTACGCCGATCGCCGCGTTGCGGAACAGGCGCCCCTGGCCATCCTTCTCGGTACCGGCCTGGCTGTGATCACTGGGCAGCTCGTGCCAGTGCAGGTCCAGCTCCGGCAACTGGTACCCGTCATCGCTGAAGCCGAGATCGCTGGGCTTCTGGATGAACAGCGCCCAGCTGGCGACCCACAGCCAGAACTCTTCCTCCTTGTGCGGGTGGATGGTGAGCTGGTCGGCCTTCTCGCTGTTGCGCTTGAAGAAGCGGGTCTTGGCGGCGACGACGTCCATCACGCCCAGGTAGGCGGCGTAGGCAAGCAGCTCGATGTAGTCGTTGGGTGACGGCGTGGCGGTTGCCACGAACCGGTACCGGACGCCCTCGGTGCGAACGCCTGCCTGGCGATCATCGCCAGCGAACAGGCGCATGAACTCGCGGAAGGTCTTGCTGCCGCCGAAGCCGCGCAGGCAATCCGCCTCGTCCAGGCTGGTGGCCACGAAGTGGCGGGGGTCCAGCTTGCCGTCGCGCACGGTCTCGTAGTTGGTCAGGTAGACGCCGGTGGCGTCGGCTTCCTCGATGCTGCGGATGAAGCGCGGCGGCTCTGCCCATCCCAGGCGCTCGACAGCGTCGCGGCGGAATTCCTGGCGCACGCCGAGAGGGATGGTGATCAGGCCGCGGCCTCCAGTGTGCTCGGCGGCCAGGCGAACCGCTTCGAGCTGGATCACCGTCTTGTGCAGGCCGAAGGACGCGAACAGCGCGCGCCGCCCGCCAGCCAGGAGCCAGGGCACGATCGCCTGGCAGTGCGGCTTCATGCGAGGGTTGACCAGGGCCTGGTCGACCTCGAAGCCAAGCGAAGGGGCTACGCATACCTTGCGCTTCAGGAAGTCGTTGTAGTTCATGGGGGTCCCCAGTCTCATGGGCGTGCACGCACGCCAGAGCCGCCGACGCGGCGCGATAAAGGAAGGGAGGAGGCCGCCGCATGGGGCGGCCAGGGTCAGGCGGGAGCGTTCACGCCTTGGCGCGGAGCCCGTTGCGGGCCACGAACTGCTCGAAGGTCACCGGTCCCATGCGCAGGCGCCGGCGGATCTGCTCAGGTGCGAGGCGAGCGTTGAACAGGGCCTGCGCGCGCTCGGCCTGCTGGCGCTCGTGCTGTTCAGCGGCGCGCCGGGGGTGCTTGATCGGGTCCATGTCAGCCGTCCTTCGCTTTGCGCAGCTGTGACTTCAGCTGTTCCGGCACATTGCGGATCGTCAGCACGTCGCGTGCCTGGTCGAACTCCACCGACGAGCCCAGCAGGCGCGCCTCGAAGCTGATCGACAGCCCTTCGGCGCGGCCGGTGAAGCGCTTGAACTGGTTCAGGGTGCGCTTGTCCGGCGGGATCTCGGGCGACAGGCCGTAGTCCCGGTTACGGATGAACTCGAAGAAGGCCCGGGGCTGGTCCTCGTCGATCAGCCCGGACAGCTCTTCCAGGGTGATCGCGCTCCCCAGCTTGGCCTGGGTGGTGGCGTAGTCCACCAGGGTCTTGGTCTTCTCGCGGGCCTGTTCTTCGGCCAGGTCTCCCTGCTCGACGAAGTCGCTGAAGGCCTTGAGCAGGGTACGGGTCTCGCCCGGGGCGTCGACGCCTTCCTGGCAGCCGATGAAGTCGCGGAAGTAGTCGGTGGCCTTGCGCCCGGTCTTCGCCTTGATGAAGGAGATGTACTGGCGGGACTTCGGGTTGTTGCGCCACTCCGACAGGTTGATCCGCGCTGCCATGTGGAGCTGGCTCAGGTCCAGGTAGCGCACGGGTACCGCCTGCAGCGATGCGTCGATGGCCACGGCCTCGGTGTAGCGGAGCACCGCCACCTGCAGGTAGTCGGTCATGCCCTGCTGGTAGTGGGCGATGAAGAGGTGGCCGCCGGTGGCCAGGTTCGCCTCTTCCAGCAGGCGCTGGAGGTGCTCGGCCGCGTCGCGGCTGAATTCGGTGAAGTCACGGCCACCGACCAGGTACTCCTTCAGCCATCCGCTCAGCGGGTAGGCGCCGGACTCCTCGTGGAACAGACCCCAGGCCTTGCCGGGCTTGGCGTTGTAGGCCTCGTTCAGGTCGGTGAGCAGGTTGCTGGCGGCTTCAGTCGGGCCCAGCGGGGTTTCGGCCAGATGCAGCACGGAGGGGCTACCGTCGGGCTTCTTGTCGATGTGGTGGATGATGCCGTTGATGATGGGCATGGTCTGCTCCTGGCTCAGATGCCGGTGGGCACTTCCTCACCGCCCAGGGCGTCGAGGAGGGCGGGGATGAATTCGCGGAGGGTCAGCATCATCAGCGTGAAGCTGGCTATCTGCTGGGACAGGGCGTCGGCGTCCTTGCCCGCGTCGTCGAGTGCCTTCTCCTGCAGGAGGTCGTCGAAGCGGAGCTTGCGAATGACCAGGCCCTCATCGAGGACGAAGGAGAGCTTGTCCTTCCAGGCGAGGGAGAGGCGGGTGACGCTCTTGCCGGAGGAGATGTGCAGCTGGATCTCGTCGCTGGTCAGGTCCTGGTGCTTGACGTTGATGCTGCCGACCTCGTCGGTGTCGCGCAGCAGCGCATCGTCGCTGAGCCAGAAGTCGGTCCCGGCCTTCTGGTTGCGCACCCAGTCGGTGAGGGTGGCGGTGGCCGCCACCTTCACGGACACCGGGCGGACGGGAAGGGAGCCGAGTGCCTCGCGCAGCGTAGAGAGCAGGTCCTCGGCCCGCTTCGGGCTGGTGTGGTCCACCAGGATCAGGCCCTCGGCCGGCGCGATCGCCGCGTAGGTGGCCGACTTGCGCGTGAAGGCGCGGGGCAGCAGGGTCTGGACGATCTCGTCCTTTAGCAGGTCGCGTTCCTTCTTGTAGACCTTGCGCTGCTGGCTTTCCTCGATGGCGTCGACCTTCTTGCGCAGCTCTTCGTTGATCACGGAGGCGGGCAGGATGCGCTCTTCCCGCCGGACGCAGATCAGCAGGAAGCCGGCACTGGCCTGGACCAGGGCGTCGGTCCCCTTTCCCAGGGGCGGCGCGAAGCCGAAGGTCGTCCACTCCTGGCTTTCACAGGCGCGCGCCGGCTTGCTGGCCAGGGCGGCCTCCAGGGCCTGGGGGTCGAAGGGGGCGTCTTGGGTGAGGCGGTAGATCAGTAGGTTGCGAAACCACATTGGATGGGTCTCCCGGGCATTTTCTAGAAGGGGATGTCGTCGTCGTAGCTGTCGTAGTCCGGCGCCGGTTGCTGCGGGTGGTGGGTCGTTGGCCGGGTCTGTTCACGCGGCGGGCGCCGCGTCTCGCTGCCCTCCGGCCGGCTGCCGAGCAGCTGCATCTGGCCGGTGATGTCCACGACGACTTCGGTGGTGTAGCGGTCCTGGCCGTCCTGACCCTGCCACTTGCGGGTGCGCAGGCTGCCTTCGACGTAGACCTGGGAGCCCTTGCGCAGGTATTCGCCAGCGATCTCGGCGAGGCGACCGAAGAACACCACGCGGTGCCACTCGGTGCGCTCCTTCTGCTGCCCGGTCTGCTTGTCCTTCCACACGTCGCCGGTGGCGAGGTTGAGGGTGGTGACAGCGTTGCCGTTCGGCATGTAGCGAACTTCCGGGTCGCCGCCGACGTTGCCGACGAGGATCACCTTGTTGACACCGCGTGCCATGGCCTACGCCTCCACCGGTTGGGCGCGAGCCTCTGCCTGCGGGGCATCCAGCGTCACGCCCTGCAGGGCGAAGTAGACGCGGGCGCACGCGGTGGCATCCGCCATGGCGCGGTGGGCGCCGGTCATCTCCTCCTGGAAGAAGTGCTTGTAGGCCTCACCCAGGCTCGGGCTCTTGAAGTGGAAGCGCTTGGCGGCGCGCATGGCCGGGGTGGGCGGGATGCGCACGATGTCGGTGCTGTTGCGCATGGTGCAGTAGCTGGGGCCATTGGCGAACGAGTCGGCCGCTTCGTCACCTTGGAAGCGCTTCAGCGCGATCCGGAGGATGCGGTCGTCGAAGCTGAGGTTGTGCGCGACCCGCATCTGCGCGCGGAGATGGAAGGTCAGGAACTGTTCGAGGGCATCCGCTTCGGGAATGCCTTCATCCATGGCGCGTTCGGTTGTGATGCCGTGCACGTTCGCTGCTGCATCGGGGATCACCCAGCCATCGGGCCTGATGAGGGCCTCAAAGGAGTCGACCAGGCCGCCCTCCGGGGTGTAGAGGCGTGCAGCGATGTCCACCAGGTGCGGCTGGTGCGGCGCCTCGCTGGGCGATTTCCAGTCGGGAAAACCGGTGGTTTCGGTGTCGAAGGTGTAGAGCAGCTTGAGTGCGGTCATGGTTTTTCTCGGCATGAGGAGGCCGTCAGCGGCACCGTGTGGCGCCGCTTAGGGCCATGGTTTGGAGGGAGGAGGGTGGGTCAGGCGGCTTTCGCCGGGATCTTCTCGACGGTGACGCCGGCCAGTTGGAGGCTCTGGCCTTTGTCGTTGGCCAGGCTGTCGAGCGCGGCCTGGTCGACGGTGAGCAGGTCTTCGGTGGCGTAGCCGGCAGCGATCGCAGCGATCAGCGCGGACTTGTCCACCACCCGGGCATGCCAGAGCGGGGCAGCAGCCGGCGTGGGGCGTGGCAGAGGCGAAGCAGCGGGGGTAGCGGGGGTAGCGGGTGCCGGTTTCGGGGCTTCGACTTCTGCCGCCAGCTTTTCCTGGCGCAGGCGTTCCGCTTCCAGGAACTGCTCGATGCGAGAGCGGATCACCAGCTGCAGGTCGTCGTTGTCCTTGAGGACCAGCTGCTGCTTGTCGGTGAAGAGGAAACCGTACTGCTCGGCGAATTCCGCCAGGCTCGCCAGGTTCTCTTCGATGTGCGCAGCCCAGGTGTCTGCAGCGGCCCGCGCCCGGGCCAGCTCACCGTCAGCGCCTTCTTTCAGGCCAGCGATGGACTTCTTGCCCTTGATGGCCGAGGCGAAGTCGGCCGGGATGGCGGGGAGCTGCACGCTGGCCAGGCGCTGGTTGATCGCGGCGATGTAGTCGCGCAGGGCACGCTCCGCGTCCGTCTTGATGTCAAGGCGGATGGCTTCCTTGCGCGCTTTCACGAGGCGCTCCAGTTCCAGGCGCTTCGCCCGGGTCTCGGCGCTGATATCGTCCAGCGCCCGGAAGAGCTTCTCGATGCTGGCGGTCTGGGACAGGGCGTGCTCCTTCGCGGCTGCCAGCCGGGATTCCACGTCCTCGCACCATTTCACCGTCTGGCTCGCGTTGGCGAAGTCCTGGTCGGTGGCCAGGCTGGTGTTGATGGTGTTCAGCACCTGCATCGCGGTTGCCTTGAAGGCGTCGACGTTGCTGGCCTTCACCAGGCCGGTGACCTCGATGTGCAGTGCCGGCAGGTGGTCAGGCGCCCGGCCGACGGGCTCGGCCTGGGGGACAACCGGCTCGAAGCCCTGCAGTTCGGTGGCGAACTGGCGCCAGCCGGCCAGCAGAGCCTCGGCGCGCCCTGGCACGGAGCGGTAGTCCATGTGCACGAAGTTCCGGCGGGTACCGTCCGAGCAGACAAAGATCACGCGCTCGGCGCCGCTGACCCACAGCTGCTGCTCCAACTGCCAGTAGTAGTGGGGCTCAAGCTCGCCCGCCCGCACCTGGGCCGCCAGGGATGCGTTCCACAGCTTGTGCTCGAAGAGCACGGTCTCGGCCATGTTCATGCCGTCCATGCTGGCCAGCAGCTGGTCGCGGCTGGCCGTCACCGGGTAAAGCTCTTCGCCGATCATCTCCTCGACGATCAGGCGGGCGGCAGCCTCGGCGGCGTGGCCGCGATTGAACAGGGCCTGTTTCTGCGGGCTCACGTCCTCGGCCAGGCGCGTCTTCTTCTGCTGGAGCAGATCCGCACGGGTCTGGTACTTGGAGGCGCCCATCATGGCCGGCGCCTCGGAGGCGGTGAAGAAGCCCGCGCGCAGGGCGTGCCATTCCGGCGATCCTTGGGTCACGTTGTGGATGTTCACTGTTCAGCTCCTGGCGCCGGCTCGAGGGCGCGGATGAGTTGGATCTGCTTGGGGGTCAGGGAGTTGCCGCTGCAGACCGTGGCGATGACCTGGTCGGCAGTTTTCTTGCCGGAGCTGATCAGGTCCTTCCACTGAGGAAGCATCTTGTTCAGCTTGGCGTCCGGGTACGCGGGCTTGCCGGTGTCCTGGGGGGACTGCGGAGTCTCGATGGGCGGCAGGTCGTCGCCCTCTCCGCCGTTGTTGTCGAGGTCGTCATCGGCGGCGATGTCGAGCAGCGCTGCCTTCGCATAGCGCCGGAGGTAGGAGACGGTTGCGCCGTAGTCCTTGATGTCGCGCTGCTTTTCCGCCGCCGGCAGCGGGATTTCCGCCTCGATGCAGGCGCCTTCCGAATGCACGAGGCGGGTGAAGATGGACGTGCCGCCCACCGCACTCGTGCTCCGGCTGATGAACTGCATGGTCCCCAGGCCGTTGTCGCTCAGCGGCTTGCGGGTCTTGCTGTTGATCTCTTCCAGATCGGCGTAGCGGAACTTGTAGGAGCCGATGCGTGCGCCAGTGACCTTATCCTTGACGGGGATCTCGACTTCGCGGTTCTTGGCGATCGGCGGGAACTCGCCCTGGGCCTTGGCGAAGGCGGCATACAGCTTCGCCACTTGGTCGGCGGTGCCGTAGGTGGCGTGGTAGATCTCGGGGGTAGTGTCCATGGACTCTCCGGCGCTCATTTGCGAGCGGAAGCAGGGGGCTTGAGCGGGGTGGTGACGCTTTCGGCCAGGCCGTTGAGGAACAGCCAGCCGACGATTACGAGGATGGCGACGAAGGCGCCACGCCAGATGGCGAAGCGCCGGGCGCGTTGAGGGCTGTGGGTGCGTGGGTCAGTTGCCATCGCCCACCTCCTTCAGCTGCAGCCCGGCTGCCGCCATGTCGCCTTGGGTGCGGATGCCCATCAGGGCCAGCGCTTCGATGGCAGCGCGCAGGGAGAGGAAGCGGACGCCCTTCATGCCGCGTCCTCCACGCCGTCCACCTGGCGGACCTTGTTGCGGATCGGCTCGCCCTTCCAGCCCTCCTGGCGGGCCCAGGCCGTGACCTCTGCCACCGCGACGCTCTGGCTGGGCGCCTCCAGGGTGGCGCTGTAGACGGGCTGGCGAGAGGCCTTCGAGTAGATCAGGTCGACTTGGTATTTCATGCCGCTTCTCCATGGGTCAGTTGCTGGGCCTGTTCGGCGATGAACCGGGCACGGTGCTTTTCGATGTGGTCCACGATCCCGGCCAGGGCCGAGTGCAGGGCCGGTGCTTCGGGCTTGATGCGGTCCATCAGGCGGAGCCAGGCGGCGTCGCCGGTCTCGATCACGGCGCGCAGCAGCGACAGGGTCTGTTCGCTCGGTAGCGAGTCGTCGCAGTGGGCCGCGAAGGCGTCCACCGCGTCGGGCTCGCGGTGCTCCAGTTGGTCGAAAACGTGCTGTTCGGCTGCTGCCTGTGCGGTGCTGATTCGCATGTCGCTCTCCTGTGCTCGCCTGCAGTGGGCAGCACTCGAGCGACCCGCTGTCTGCCGTTGGGCGCGGGGGCGAGTGCTCTCGACTGGGGGCGGATGTGAAAAGCCCCGCAGGTGCGGGGCTCTGTTTGGCGGGCGCCGGCCGATCAGCTGGCCAGCTTCACCTCTTCGCGGACGCGGTCCGCGATCTCCTTGCGGTGTACTGCCACACTGGGCGGTGCGGTGATGCCGATGCGCACCTGGTTGCCCTTGATGCCGGTCACGGTGATCTTGATGTCGTTACCGATTTCGATGGTTTCGCCTACGCGACGGGTGAGAAGCAGCATGTCGATTTCCTTTCGTTGTGGTGGGAGGTGCCCTGCTACCGGCAGGGCGGCGGGTTGTACATCTGGTTATCTAGGGTTGATTACCGCTGCGTTGTGCGACAAAAGGCGATCCAGCGTCACTCCCATCAGAAGCTGATCGACACCGGCTATTCGACTCATGAGCGTCGATTTGTGGGTGATCTTTGTGCGCCACGGCGCTACATCAATCCGAGCGTCAGGCGATCCATCAACAAAGATCACGGCGCAATATTCGTTAGTAGATACCCCTATGCCCTTAAAAACCTCAATGCGCGTGATCTTCGGCATTTCCTTCCTCCGTTCTGCCCTACAGGGCTGAGGTGTGGCTGCATGGGTTGGGCGATCTGGCCGGTGCTGAAATCCTCCGGCTTTGGCTTCGGTGTCAGCCTGGTTTTTGGCCCTTTGCCAGCCATCCGGCATGGCGCGCATCAGCCTGCGCATTCAGATCACCCACCAATGCAGCCCGGGGCCGAAACCCCGGGTTTGCGTTGTTCGTTTCTCCGCGTTCGCCTACTGGGCTTCTACAACCCGCGGTCTTGCTTCTGGCTGTCAGGGGAACCGTGGCGCCGGCATGCCGAGCGCTGCAGTCGTGTTACGGCTGGGGTTACGAGGCCACCACCAGCTGGGCACGAACCATCAACGCAAGCGCTTTCGCGCCTGTCCGCTATGCCTGGAGACTCATCCCTTTCAACGGGTCCAGGCCGGGAGCGTTAGCGAAGCAACCCTCGGCGCGTCGCCTCCAGAAGGGCGTCGCAGCTTCGAGCAGGCCGGTATCCAGAGCCGGCATGGGGGTTCAATTTGTTAAAGAGCGTTCGGTTCTCACCGAATCTGCGCATAACGCAGAATGTGGTTTGCATTATGCGCAGATTGAAATCTGCGTCAAGCGCAGAATTTCAGGCAATAAAAAGCCCGCCGATTGGCGGGCTCTTCTGAGAGAGGGATCAGTAAGGGGTGGGGGCTGCCCAGGTGAGGTGTACAGCTCCATCGTCGCGGCGCGTCATCTTCACGCTTTCCTCCTGGCTCAACTCATCGAGGAGCTGTTCCCAGGCAGATTGATCGTCTTCGGGATTACGCTGGATCAAAGCTCGTCGCTCGGCCTGTGACAGCGGACTAAGGATCTGCTGCTGAACTCGCTTTGCGAGGATCTCATAGGGGGTAGGCGTGCGACCATTGCTTGCTTTGCGTGCCATAACGGCTCTCCTTTGCTGTATGGATATACAGTATATCGGCAGGCCTTTATCGATCAAGAGGGTAAAAAAAAGCCCAGCTCTAGGCTGGGCTTCTTGGGTGTTGGCGGGGGATGCGCCCTAAAGGACTCCCTTTGGCGCTTTCATGTCGATGACCCGACCGATGATGTCCCACTGGTCATCCATCTCAACCTGCTTGAATTCCTTGTTGAGTGGGACCAGGTACTCGCGGCCGCTGTCATATATGTACTGCTTGAAGGTGGTTTCCCCGTCGCGGTGCTTCGCGATGTAGAACTTCCCGCTGACCAGGTCAAAGCCTTCTGGCTGCACCAGGATGGGGGTTCCCTCGGGGAACGACGGGGGAGAGGGGCTGGTCATGGAGGGGCCTCTCACAATCAGCCAGTACCCGTGCGGGCCCGCGCTTTCAGTGGAGGCGAGCCATTCCTCCGCCACGCCAGGCGAATAAGCATCGAGAGACAATGCACGTTCTCCAGCGATTACCCAACTTATAACAGGGTACTCCTTCGGGGCGCGCGAAGGCTGCAGCGTAGGTTGAATGTTCGCGGTGGGTTCGGCCGACGCAGCATCAGCCAAGGTGATGCCGAGTTCTGCCAGAAGCTTTTGGAGCAGCTCTTGACTGGCGCCTTGCTGTCCTCTCTCGAAGCGCGAGAGGTTGCCGGTGTCGGAGCCCACGCGAGAGGCCAGTTCTTCCAGCGTCCAGCGTTTGGCTTTCCGCGCAGTTCGAATGATTTTTCCAATGTCCATGGCCAGATTTTCTACCGACGTCTGCGTGCCGCGCAAAGCGCATGGCGCAGATTCTCTTGCAAATAAATCTGCGCTATGCGCAGAATTGCTTGGCACACACACAGGGTATTGCCATGCAACCGACCATGACCCCTCTCAAAAAGGCCCGCCTTGCTCGCCAGTGGCGACTCGCTGACGTTGCTCAGCGCCTGCGGGACCTGGGTGAGCACATCGACACCGGAAACCTCTCGCGGATTGAGCGCTGCGAACAACGCGCTTCGCCTTCCATGGCCGAAAAGCTGGTCCGTGTCTTCGACGGTGTGCTGACCGAAATCCATGTCCTTTACCCCGAGCGATTCGTTGAGCAGGCGAAGCCGGGGCAGCAAGACGAAGCTGCGTAGGAGCCAGACCATGTATCCAAACCGGAAACACCTCAACGACGTGGAGATCAAGATCCGCGTCGACGAAGAGACCGCTGAGCGAATCGAAGGCTGGGCCCGGTTCCGTAAGGCCCAGCGTGCCGCGTTCTGCCGCGAGTTGCTCAAGACCCAGTTGGATCTCTTGGAGCAGCTCGAAGGCGAGCTTACCGACGAGCAGAAGCAGGGCTGAAGGCCCCAAGGAGGCCCTGTGCCGGATCTTGATCTGCTGCTGGACCAGATGACGCTCGCTCGCCTGGAACGCGAGGCGCTGCGCCGGGGCATGACTGCCGAGGCGCTGGCTGGCCAGCTTCTGGACGCCGAAGTTGCCACGCGATCGCGGCCCCGTGCGGGTGGTGTCGGGGCGACCCCCTTCTACCGCCGCAAGAGCCAGGACTAGTCGGGGAGCCGCAGCCGTGGCCACCCAATCCAGGGAGCAAACCGACATGCAGACACATGCTGGCCCATCGCGGGCGGGCAGTTCTTTGCACGTCCTCGATATCGAGCTGTGGGGGCTCGCTGACATGCAATTCACAATCACGATCAACCAGGTCAAGGCGCTGGAGTGGGGACTCAACGCCCAGCAGGCCTTGATGTTCGCCTTCGTCTACGAGTGCCCGAGTTGGGCGACACCGGTAGAGCAGGGCGGCGAGACCTTCTATTCGCTGAGCAAGGCGAAGATCCTCGAGGAGTTGCCGCTGCTCACCGACAAACCGGACACCGCCTACCGCCTGCTGAAGCAGTTGCAGGCGGCCGGCGTCATCATGCTGTCCAGCACGTCGAGCATCACGCTGTTCCGCCTGACCCCGAAGGGCCAGGAGTGGAACCGCAAGCTGGACGGCTCGGAGAAGTACACACCCCCCGGAAAAAAATCCGACCTCGGAAAATCTTCCGAGCCCGGAAAATCTTCCGACCTCGGAAAAAAATCCGAGCAGAAGGAGGCGGCAGGGTCGGAAAAAAAACCGAGCAAGGTCGGAAAAAAATCCGGGGAGGGTCGGAAAAAAATCCGGAGAGGGTCGGAAAAATATCCGACAAATCAGGTAACCAGTAATCAGGGTACCAAGGATCAGGGTACCAATCAGGATTTTGCCGGAGGGCCTATTCAGGCCCCGGCGCAGGAATTCACTCCCGCTGGGGAGCAGCCGGCGCCGCGCTGCGAGATCCCCGCTGACATGCCAGGGCCGAAGGACACCACCTGCAAGACCTTCCGGACCTGGGCCAACTACGCCATCGCCTACCGCAACCGCCACAAGACCTGGCCGGTGTGGAACGCCACTGTCGGCGGAATGCTCGGGAAGCTGGTGGATCGCCTTGGCCAGGCGGACGCACCCAAGGTCGCCGCGTTTTTCGTCCTGCGGGTCAACGACGCCAGCGTCCTCCGTGGTTGCCACTCGCTGAAGGCCCTCCTGGCCAACGCCGAGGGCTACCACACCCAGTGGAAGACCGAGAACCCCATCACCCACACCCAGGCTCGCCAGGCTGAGCGCAGCGACTCGAACCTGTCCGCCGCTGAGCAGGCCCTGGAAATCCTACGTGCATCGAGGGCTGGCCATGCTTAACGAGCTGCAGCAGGAGCAACTGCTGGCGTCTCTGTACGCCACTGCCGAGATTCTGGACCAGCAGCTGCAGCCACGCGCTGCGGCCCTGATGGTCGCTGACCTGAAGATCTACGGCGAGAAGCCGCTGGTCGAAGCGCTGTCTGCCTTGCGTCGTACCGGTCAGAAGCTCACCCCGGAGAACGTGATCCGCCACCTGGTGACGCAGGACGGGCGGCCCGAGGCAAACGAGGCCTGGGCGATCGCCATGACCAGCTACGACGAGGCGGAGACGGTGCTGATGACGCCGGAGATCCAGCAGGCGGCAGCCTCGGCAGAGAGCGTTTTCCGTGCCGGGGACAAGATCGGCGCCCGCATGGCGTTCATCGCCACCTACGAGCGGCTGGTCACCACCGCGCGCCAGGTGGGCACGCCGTTGAAGTGGTCGCTGTCGCTGGGCCACGACGCCGAGCGGCGCGCGAGTGCGATCGAGAGCGCAGAGCGTCTCGGCCGGCTGCCGGCGCCCCAGGCTCAGGCGCTGCTCGCCCACCACGCGGTCGGCCAGATCACGGCCGAGGGCCGCGCCATCGTCGGGCTGCTGGCGGGTCCCTCTGCTGACGGCCTGCTGGCACTGACCGCCGATGAAAAGACCCGTGAGGCACTGAAGGCCGAGGCCGGGGAGGGCAAGTGCTCCCTGGACGTGCGCGAGCAGCTGCAGCGCATCCGCCAGAGCATGGCCGCCAGCCGCGGGCAGAAGGACGAGGAGCGTCGGGTCGCGAAGTTGAAGGAGCGCCGCGAACTGGCCAAGAAGCGCCGGGCCGCCCTCCAGACCATCCAGGAACTACAGGAGCAGCGTCATGCGCAATGAAGCCGCAGCGACCTCTGCCGCCCCGAAGAAACGCACCAACCGCCCCGTGTACCTCGAATTCAAGCGCATGGTTGATCCGGACACCGGCGAGGTGCGCCTTGCCCTGGTCGCTGGAAGCGACGTCGACCGGTTCCTGCTGAAGGAGCGCAGCTACCGGGCCGGCGATCGGGTGCGCGCCGAGCTGAAGCAGCCGCGCGACGAGCGCCGCCACCGGCGGGTGCACCGCCTGGGCCAGTTGGTGGCGCAGAGCATCGACAAGTTCGCCGGCATGGACGCGCACTCGGTGATCAAGAAGCTCCAGGGTGATGCCGGCGTCTGCTGCGCCGACGAGGTGTTCGACCTCGGCTCGCTGGGCCGGGTGACCCGCAGCGTGCCGGAGTCCCTGGCATTCGACGAGATGCCCGAGGAGCGCTTCGGCGAGTTCTGGCGCGGCATCAGCCGTTACCTGATCGACACCTACTGGCAGCACCTGGACGAAGACCAGGTCAACGACATGGTGCAGATGATGCCCTCGGAGGTGGCCTGATGAGGGCCTCAAAAGCCCCCCGGCCGAAGAAGTGCCGGGCCTGCGCTGAGCCTTTCATCCCCGTGAAGTCGCTGCAGGTGGCCTGCAGCATCGCCTGCGCCTTGAGCATTGCGAAGGCCAAGCAGGCGCGCGAGCGCGTTGCTCTGGAGAAGGTGGAGCGTCGCGAGCTGCGCGCGGCTCGGCAGCGGCTCAAGCCCATGCGGGAGTACATGCAAGAGGCGCAGGCCGCCTTCAACAAGTTCATCCGCCTGCGCGACCGCGATCAGCCGTGCATCTGCTGCGGCAGCTACGGGCCGGACGAGGACTGGCTCACCGGCGGCAAGTGGGATGCCGGCCACTTCCTGTCGCGCGGCTCGCACCCGGAGCTGCGCTTCAACGAGGACAACTGCCACAAGCAGCTGAAGAGCTGCAACGGCGGGTCCAGCAAGTACGCCCGCAAGGGCCGCACCGTTGCGGAGGGCTACCGCGCACGCCTGATCGAGAAGATCGGCCTGGAGCGCGTCGAGGCCCTGGAAGGGCCTCATGAGGCCTGCCGCTACTCGATCGAAGACCTGAAGGCGATCAAGGCCCGGTATCAGGCCTTGGCGCTGCAGTTGGAAAAGGAAGCGACCAGCGGGTGAGGAGGTGGGTATGCGTCATGAGGAGATGACGTGCGCCGCGGACATGAAGGTGCGGCTGGGCGATCAGGAGATGACCGCGCTGGCCTGGGCGGTGGCGCGGGGGTTGAAGTGGAGCACGGTCAGGCAGCGCCGGTACCGCGGTAGCAACTGGCAGGAGGCGCTGACGCCAGGGCTCCGGCGGTCGCGATTCAACGACGGAGCCCTGGCGGGGTCGCGTTAGGCCTCCGGCGAGAGGTGCAGCACAACCGGCTCGCCGTCCGGCACGTCCTGGGCGCTCACACGGAGCTGGGTGAGCAGGGCTTCGAGGCGATCCAGGGCCTCGGGGCTGACCCTGCCGCCCAGTGCAGCGATCTCGCAGCCGTCCTCGGCCAGGGAGATGCCCAGCCAGGTGCGGCTGCCGCGCTTCTCGATCTCTTCGCCGAATACCGCCATGGCCTCGGTCACTGCCATGTACTCGTCGTCGTCCACCTGGTCGATGTTCTGCCCCATCGTCGTTTCCTCGTTTTGTTGGGCCGTTGCCCGGGATGTGAAAAGGCGACGCTCTGTAACTGGAAAGTGCTTTGCAAGGGTTGCGGGCGCCGGCCAGTGACATAGCGTCGGGCCATCCGAACATCGCAAGGACGCCCCAAGTGGACGACCCGAACATGCAAACAGAGCTCGCACTGCTCAACCAGGAGGTCGCCGGCCTCCACCGCGTGGTCTCCGAGATCGGCGGGAAGATGGACGTGGTCATCCAGATGCAGCTGCAGATGCAGCGCCTGCAGGACCGCAGCGACCGGCTGGATACCGAGGTACGGCGTTCCCAGGAGAGCAACGAGCGGGCAATCGCCAGCATCCGCGCCGACCTCGACTCGGCATTCCAGGTGGCTCACGGCGCCCGGGACCTGGCCACGCGCTGGCTCAACCGCTGTGTAGGCGGCTTCGCCGTCGGCGCCGTGCTGTTTGGCGCGCTGCAGTGGTTCGTGCTGCGCGAGATCACCGACTACAAGGCCGCCGCCGGCCGTGCCAGCGAGCTGGAGCGCCAGGTGCAGCGCCTGGAGTGCGCCGTCACGGGGAAGTGCAAATGAAGCTGATCCCGCAATGGCGCCGCTTCTGGCGCATGTACAGCGTGTGGTGGATCGTCGCCCTGACCCTGCTGGCAGCCACCAGCCCCTTCATCGACGAGATCCGCGCCGTCCTCGACCTGGGCCTGCTGCCCAGCATCCTCCTCACGGCCCTGGCCATGCTGGCCGGGGTGCTCCTCCGCCTCGTGGCCCAGCCGAAGGTGCGCAACGATGACGACCAGTAGGAAGCGCACGGCGCTGAGTGCCGCCGTGCTGGCCCTGGTGGCCGCTGGCGCCTCGGCGCCGCAGATCATGGACCAGTTCATCCGGGAGAAGGAGAGCGGCGACCGCTACGAGCTGAAGGCCTACCAGGATGGCGCCAAGGTCTGGACCGTGTGCGACGGGAAAACGAAAGGGGTAACCCCTTCCACCGTCATGACCCGCGAGCAGTGCGACGCCTGGCGCAAGACCGAGATCGGCCAGCGGCTGGCCTACGTGCACAGCATCATCCGGGTGCCCATGAGCGAACCCGCCTGGGCTGGTGTGGGGTCCTGGTGCTTCAACGTGGGCAACGCTGCCTGCGGAAAGTCCACCGCAGTGCGCCTGCTCAACCAGGGCAACCAGGCCGCCGGCTGCCGCGCGCTGCTGCAGTGGCGCTTCATCACCCGCGACAACAAGAAGATCGACTGCTCGACCGATCAACCGTACTGCACCGGCGTCTGGGAGCGCCGGCAGGGCGAAGCGGAGCTCTGCGGCCTATGAGCATCGACACCCTGCGTGTGGCGGCCTACGCCGTCCTGACCGTTCTCGGCCTGGCCATCGGCTGGAGTGTTCGCGGCTGGAAGGAGGGCAGCGAGGAGGCGATCCGCCTGCAGGCGCAGCTGGACCAGCAGGCACTGGCGCGCAGCGTCGTCGACCAGGTGGCCGCGTCCACCAACCAGGCCATCGCCGAGATCCGCGTCACCAACACCACGATCTACCAGAGAACCCGCCAGGAGGTCATCCGTGAGCCGATGGACCCTGCTTGCCGCCTGCCTGCTGGCTGGATGCGCAACATCAACGCCGCCCGTGCTGGTGGACCAGTCCCTGCTGCAGCCGTGCCCGGATCTTCGGCCGGTGCCGATCGCTGAGGACGGAACGGGCGACCCCGCAGAACTCACCCTGGCCGACGTGGAGATGTCGGGCCAGTACCTGGAGTGCCAGAGGCGCCACCAGGGTCTCGTCGAGGCCGTGAAGGCCACCAACAACCAGTAACGACAAGGGGGCAGACCATGTCGAACCGCCGCACCTACCTGGCGCACGAGTTGCGCGCCGGGCACACCGTTTTCATCGTCACCCGTGCACTCGTGGACCACGCCACGGGGGAGGGCCGCTACGAAGTGGCCGAGCACCTGGTGGCCAGCAAGGGCGAGCCGCAGCCTGAGCCTGGCCCGCTCCCGTTCCGGATGCACCCGGACATGGCCCGCTGGGCAGCCAGCAAGACCGACCTGTGGCGTACCCGCCGCGATGCCAAGCGGGAGGCCGCCCGCCGGCAGGCCCTGGAAGACGCTCACTTCGCAGCCAAGAGGAAGGCCTGATGGACCGCACCGAACTGCAGCAGGCCGCCGAGAAGGTGGCCGCCGAGATCCAGGGGCTGCCAGTGGGCCTGGTGTTCCCCGACGGCGCGCGCCGGCTCTTCCTCGAGCACGTAGAGCCGAAGATCGGCACCTACCGCCTGTACATCGCCCGTCCGTTCGGAGTGGTGCGTCCGGGAGGCATGAAGTGGCGTATCCAGCTCAACGTCCAGTTCGAGGGCCGGCAGGACCTGGTCACCGTGAACGACGGCCGCGTGCAGGCGCCGCTGGAGCAGCTGGGTGACCTGATCATCGAGGCCGCCGGCCGCCTGGCTGACCACATCGCCGCGAACAACCGCCTGCTGAAGGAGGCGCGCCGCCAGACCATCCAGGCTGTGGCCAGGCAACCCGAGGCGCTGGTGGTGCATGAGGGAGGGAAATGAGTGGGTAAGGGAAGGGTAAGCGCCCTGTCGCAATTGATCGCCAGTGGTGGCCGCTTTCGCAGTGCGGAGGCGGGCGTGTGCCAGTTGGTGGAGCTGCTCCTTCAGCAGGGCGTCTTCGCTGACGCTGCTGAACTACCTGCTGTCCTGCACTGGGAGCGAGAGTACCCACTGCCTCGCGGTAGGGCCGACTTCGTTCTGTTCCATGCGGACGGCAGTATCACAGTGCTCGAAGTGAAGAAGGCCGGCGACGAGTTGCGTGCCATACATGGGGCCATAGGACAAGTCATGAGCTACGCCGTCCAAGTGGGCTACGCCAGGCTCCCTACGGCGATCAGGATGATGGTTGCGGCAGACGTACCAGGGGCTGGCTCCCTCCTCATGAGCCAGGCCTGTGCCGCTGCCGGGGTGCATTGGTTGCCGCTTGGCACGATGGACGAGCATGAGCGCCCTTGGTTGGCGCTGATGGAGGTGGCCAATGGCTGAAGCCGCTCCAGACTGGGACGCGATCCACGCTGAGTACCGCGCTGGCCAACTGTCGAACGTCATGCTGGGCAAGAAGTACGGTGTGACCGAGGGCGCCATCCGCAAGCGGGCGAAGGCAGAAGGCTGGCAGAAGGACCTGGCCGACGCAGTCCGCCAGCAGGTGAAGGAGAAGCTGGTACGAGACGAGGTACGAGCCCCTAACGCACGTGACCGGGAGATCGTTGAAGCGGCCGCCACGACTGGTGCCGACGTGGTACGAAGGCACCGCCGAGACATCTCCAAGGGCCAGGACATCGTCAGCATGCTGTTCGGCCAGTTGGAGGAGGCAGCCTCCAACCGTGCCGAACTGGAGGACGCCATCGAGGAAGAGACCAAGAACGACGAGACCACACGCCGGCGCACCCAACTGATGCGCCTGGTGAGCCTCGCCTCCCATGCCGGCGTGCTGCGAGACCTGTCGGCCGCCATGAAGAACCTGATCCCGCTGGAGCGCCAGGCTTACAACCTCGATGAGCAGGAGCACGAGGAGCCGTATGAGGAGCGGTTGCGTCGGTTGCTTGGGCAGGAATGAAAGAGCCCGCAATCAGCGGGCTCCGTGTTCACAGCTCCATGTCGTCGAGTGGGGCGCCATGTTCGACTATCCCATCCCACTCGAACTGGGCGATGGTTTGCCGGGCAATCTCTAGGATCGCCTTGCCGTCGTCGTCGTAGGGGTCTACAGCAGGGGCGAGCTCGAAAGAGCAGCTGCAGCTGTTGGAGTCGTAGAAGAGGCTCACCACCTTGCTCTCAAGGTTTGCCCGGGATGCGGCCACACAGAAGTTCAGCATCTCGGCCAGTTCGTTGGCCTTTCCGTGTCGCGTGCAGATGTTGATGCCGCACGCAGTCATGCTTCCTTCCGTAACTGAGTTCTTGCTGTCGTTGCAGTAGCCCATGAAACCACCTTCAGATTTTGTGGGGAGCGCATTTTATCCGTTTGGGCGGTTAGAAAAGTGCACTTGCGGCGAACGGTCAGTGACATAGCGTCGCCCTTGTCACCCACTACGACAGGGGCCGCTCCCATGCCCAACCCTTCCGACCCCCGCCGCGCCCGAAGTATGGGCCAGGCGGCTCTCAACGCTGACGGCAAGACGTACAACGGCTACCGCCTGCTGTCCTGGCTTTCCGAGGTGCTGCACCCAGGCAAGGGCCTGAGTGAGGCCGAAGTGCGCGAGATCGACGCCGAGGTGCGGGCCAAGCGCCAGGAGGCCCGAGATGGCGCCTGATGCCCCCGAAATCCCGCTGAAGATCACCCGCGGCAAGACCGCTGAGTTCGCCTTCCTCTACGCCGACGAAGAGCAGGTCTTCCTGCCCATCGAGGCCATGCCGGTGAAGGCGCCCGCACGACTGACCATCACCGGGCACCAGATCCCAGACGGCTGGCCGGTGCAGGTCCAGTGCGTCAAGGCTCCGGCCGAGTTGAACAACGACCCCAACGGCGACGAGCCCTACTACAAGACCAAGGTGGTAGACGCCAACACCATCGAGTTCAACCGGGTGAACGCCCACTGCTGGAAGGAGTACGTCGGCGGCGGGCTGGTGGTGTTCAACCGCCCGGTGAACCTGACGGGCTGGCGGTGCCGGGCGCAGGTGCGCAGCAAGGCCGGCGCCACCGGTACACCGCTCTTCAGCTGGGACAGCGACGCGAGCCAGAACCCTGATGGTGTGGCAGTGGTGGACGTGGCCCGCGCGTGCTTCGTGCTGCGCGTCGACGCTGCTGCAGCTGCCGCGCTCACCTGGTCGAGCGCCGTCTACGACCTGGAGGCGATCGCCCCGGACGGTAGCGTCTACGCCGTGACCGCCATCAGCCCGGTCACCGTAGAGGGCGAGGTGACCGTATGACGGCCCACCTGGTGGTGCGCAGTCGACCTGGCGGCGTGCTCGTCGCCCGGGGCAGCTCCGTTGTCGTGACGGCTGCGCGCTCAGCTCCCCAGGTCCTGGCCTTGGACGCCGGGCGCCGCTTCTTGGTGCTGGCCGGCCTGCAGGGTCCGCCGGGGCGTGACGGCGTCGACGGCGCATCCCTGAGCCCCGACGCCGGCAATCAACTCGAATCCCGCCCGAATGGGCTCTACGTCGCGCCCGTGAGTTGGGCCGAGCAAACCTGGTAACCGGAGAACCTCATGAGCACCATTCAATTCCACAAGGTCAGCAGCCTGCCCGGCACCCTGGCCGCCGATGCCTTCTACTTCGTCCAGAACGGCACCTACGCCGAGGGCTACCTGACCAACGCCGCCGGCGAGGCGCGGGCCATCGGCAACAGCTCGATGATCAACGCGCTGATCACCGACGCTCTGAGCAGCCTGCCGAGCAGCGGGGCGCCGCTGGTGTTCGTCGCCGACATCGCCGCGCGCGACGCCCTGGAGGGCAGTCTGACCTCGGCCACGTTCGTGCTGGTCCAGGACGCCACCGGCGACCCGACCGTGACGGCTGGTGCTGCGCTCTATGCCTGGAACCCGTCCACCACCAGTTGGCTGAAGGTCGCCGAGTACGAATCCATGGACGTGACCCTGACCTGGAACGCTATTCAGGGTCGCCCCACCAGCACCCCGGCGCAGATCGACAGCGCCGTGGCCGCCTCTCACTCCCACGCCAACAAGGCCACCCTGGACAAATTCAGCGAGTCCGGCGGCCTGCTGCGGTTCAACGGTTCCCCCATCCCCGCCGAGTGGAACGGCTCCAACTGGTGACCCTATGCCGACGATCAGTCAGTTCAAGGCGGTGGCCGCGCTGCCGTCGACCCTGGAGCCGGACGCCATCTACTGGGTGCGCAGCGGCAGCGGGTTCGACATCTACGTCACCAACGGCTCCGGCACCATCGTCGCCTACCCGGCAAACTACGCGCGCCAGGGATCGGCGCTGCCGGACCTGGATAGCGACAACATCGCCGCCGGGGTAGCGGGTGCCGATGGCTCCAGCGGATGGACGGCGGTGGGTGGCACCCTGGACATGCAGGGAAGCAGTGTCCTGCGGTTCACCAAGACGGCGGGGGCCGGCTCGGCTAGTTAC